>CAZOEX010000068.1:0-9838 GCA_964578925.1 uncultured Gemmatimonadota bacterium
GAAGATAGCGGCCGTGTCGTGGTGGACGAAGGATCGCGTCGGACCTAACGGGCCGCTGGCGGGTTCCGATTCCGTGTCCAACGGGCGCGTAGGGCCGTGTCCGTGGAGTCGGATGCTCGGCGTGATCAACGAGACTCTCGCCACGATCGAGCGATCGCTTGAACATGTGGCGCCATACCTGCCAAGCGGGCCGTCCGCAACCGATGACTTTGGCCGCGAAGCCTACGATTTCGGCGAGGCGAGCCTGAACCAGCTGGGCTACGAAGCGATCGCGGCGGAGGATCTCGACGGAGCGGTCTCTCGAGATCGATTCGCGGAACCGCAACGCGTCGGCCAAGCTGCGGGAGCTGCGCGACGGCGGCCGACTTTCGCGGCTTCTTGCCACAGTCGCGTAGTTCGTACCAACTTCCGGACACGGCGGCGTTCGAACCACGGGCGCGTCGATTTCCGAAGGCGGTGCGAATGTGAAGCTCATACAGAAACTCAAGGAACGTCGCTTCGTACCCTTCCTCACCGGCTACCTGGCGGGCGGCTGGGTGGTCCTCGAGGCCGTCGATCAGCTCATCGACAACGAGATCCTGCCGGAAGTCGTCTACCCCGCGACGCTGACCCTGTTGATCTGCGGAATTCCCGCAGTCGGGATCCGGGCGTGGTATCACGGCGCGAAGGGAGACCAGAAGGGGGCCCTTCGGGAGTACCTGATGCTCGGGGCCGTTGCCCTCGGCGGACTCGCCGTCACCGGCTACGTCGTGCAGCAGAATCTCGTGGAGCCGGCTTCCGCACTCGACCGGCTCGATCACACGGAGGACCCGCGCCGCATTGCCGTGACATACTTCGAGGCGATGGGCTCGGACGGCGATGTGGAGCTCCTCGCGGCCGGGTTGACCGAGTCGTTGATCGACGAACTGGCGCGGGTCCCGGAGATTCACGTCGTCTCCCGTAACGGCGTGGCGCCACTGAGGGGCCGGGCCAGCTTTCCGACCGACAGCGTCGCGGAGGCGCTTGGTGTAGGTATGCTCGTCCGCGGTAGGGTCGCCGAGTCCGATTCGACCGTGCGTCTCCAGGTGGAGCTCATCCGGGCTCACGACGATCGCAGCATCGGAGGAGAAACCATCCAGCGCCCCCGGTCCGAGCTGTTCGAGCTCCAGGACGAGCTCGCCCAGCAGGTTGCCTTCTATCTGCGCGAAACGATCGGTCCGCAGGTCGAGCTGGTGCGGGATGAAGCCCGAGTGGAGAACGTCGACGCCTGGGTTAAGGTCCAGGAGGGGGCGGGCATCGTCGACGAGGCCGAGCAATTGCTGGAACTGGAGGACGTCGAGGCCGCGTACGAACGCATGGCCGACGCCGACTCGGTGTTCGCGGAGGCGGAACGACTCGCCCCGGATTGGTCGGTACCGCCGACGCGCCGGGGGTTCGTGGATTACGAGATGGCCCGGTGGGGCGGTTTCGATCGCTCCGGCATCAGCGATCAGCTCGACGCGGCGATTGCGCATGCGAACGAGGCCCTGGCCCTGAATCCGCAGGACGCAGATGCCCTCTACCTCAGGGGAACGTCGAAGTACTGGGGCCTCCTGCTGAATCTGACCGGGTACTCCGACGAGCGACTCATCGAGGAGGTGGAGGCCGACTTCAACGCGGCGACGCAGGCGGATCCGAACCATGCCCTGGCCTATAGCTCGTTGAGCCACCTGCTGATGCGTCAGAGCGAGCCGGCGAGGGCGAAGCTCGCGGCGCAGCGTTCGTACGAGGTGGATCCGTGGCTCACCAACGTCAACGCGACGATATTCCGGCTCTTCCAGGCGTCGCTCGACCTGCAGGACGAGCAGGAGGCGCGCACCTGGTGCAATCTCGGCTCCGCCCGGTTCCCGGATGACTACCGCTTCCACGAGTGTGAAGTGTGGCTGTACGCTCTTCCCGGGGACGAACAAGAACGGGCGGAAGAGATGGAGGACGCCTGGGCGCAGTGCGCGACGGTCGTCGACCTCAGTCCCGTCGCGAGGAAAGAGTTCAACGGCAAGACGTGCGAGATGATCATCGCGATGGGCCTCGTACGGGCCGGGCTCCCGGACAGTGCCCGGGCGGTCGCCCGGCGTGCGCGGGCCGACCCGAGTGTCGATCCGCTCCGTGAGCTCGCCTTCCTGGAAAGTGTCGTGCTTTCCTGGCTGGGGGAGTACGACGAAGCGGTCGATCGGCTCGCTACGTACCTGGCGGCGAACCCGGGGGCGGAAACCATGTTCACCGAAGGCGATTCGTGGTGGCTGGAAGATCTCACCTCCTACCCGGGCTACCAGAGACTGGTGGAATCGCGGTAGAGGTCGGAGCCTGGCGATCGCGCGCATTGTTGGCGCCCGGCGTGCAGATGCTTATATTGCCGTCGATAAGGGATATTGAGTCGGCGAGCGTCCGTTGCCCCCCGTGTTCTCGCCCCCCACCGACTCCCAAGCAGCTAACTCTAGAGCGCGTGGAGATTCTAAATGAGCCTGTTTCAACGAGGCGCGGTCAGCTGCGCCCTTCTGATGTTCACGGCGCTCGCTGCCTGCGATACGCACCCCGACGAGGAGATCATGCGTCTCCCCTCGGGACTCGAGGTGCGGTCGTCGGTGTGTGACTTCCAGGGCGCAGCGCAGAACGCCCGCGATTTCTTCCCAGGCAACGGCAACCAGCCGCCGCTATCGGACATCCTCGACAACCTCAAGTTGATGGAATCGGCTTGCGACGCCGGGTCCGAGAAGAGCGAGACGTACACGGACCTCTGGTATGACAACGCGTCGATCATTCAGACGCTCCTCGGCAACGGAGGAGGCGACGACGAGGTGGCCGGTGACGCGTTCCTGGACCAGACGACGGCTATGCTCGGGCCGGATGGTCTGATCTTCGACCCGTGCGAGGGTGGGCCGACTGCGACGTGTCTCCCATGGGAGGGATATCCCGAAGAGCTGCCGGACTGGTTCGAGGTCCTGACCGACGAGCGGGGGATGTGGGCCGTGCTGCCTGGTGACCTGCCTAACGTTCCGCCGAACGCCGTTCAGTGCTCCGGCTTCGTATATCCGTGCGCGGTTGAATCTCCGGTCTCTCCGCACGATGACCACGTCGGCGTGGAACCTTCGCCCGACTGGGAGACGGTATTCGGCGGGCTCACGACCTTGCAAATCGGGCACGTGCTCACCGACGGGAGTCCGACGGGAGAACAGGCGGCAGACTCGGACATCCAGGCTTACCGGCTGTTGTTGATCCCCGAGCGGACCCCCTTCGTCGCAGGAGAGTTGCGCGTCGGCCTTTGCTCGCTCGTCACGCCGCAAGTCGACGAGCTCACGGTTCAGAAAGGCCAAAATGGGACCATTCTGAACGAGGTGTCGATCTCGACCTGGTGCGACACGAACGCGACCGCTGAGCCGAACCTCTTCCAGCGCCTCGGCGCCTTCCTGTCGCCTGCGCCGGCCCGACTCGAGGCGTCCGCCTTCCTCGCGGAGGGTCCCGGGATGGGTGGCCGCGCGGGCGGATACACGGACTTCTACTTCGTCGACATCGTCGAGACGGCCGTTCAGGAACTGCTGAACCAGCCGGTGACCGGTACTGCCGGGGAGCCGATTGTGGACGCCGACGAGCAGTCGCTGCAGATCTCGACATACACCACGTCGGGCCCGTCGCCGGTGGAGAACGTGAAGATCGTCGCGACCGTCATCGGAAACAATGGGCTGGTCCCTTCGGGGAACAGCGTCTCGGCCGACAACCTCGACTGCCCGGAGAACGAGATGCACTGCACGGGCTTCACGGACGCGGACGAAGAGCCGAACCCCGGCACCCTGACCATCGAGAACCTCATCATCACGAAGCCGGGACAGTACATCATCTGCTTCGAAGCGACGCTCATCCCGCTCGTGTTCAACAACCCCGTCTGCACGGACATGTTCATCATGAACCCTTGACGGGGTCAGTCGACGTAGGGCATCCAGCGTACCCCGACCAGGGTGTCCGCGACGAACAGGAGAGCCACGCGGTTTTCGGCCCCCAGGCCGGGGACCGCGTACTCGTTTCGGATCGTGTCGCCCACGGAATCGACCGCGTCCGGGGCGCCGAGACGCTTCGTCGCGTCCGCGGATCGCGTCTCCCCGATCCGCAGCCCGCCGGGCAGCGTCATCTGCTGATTCATCAGTCGAATCTTCGTCAGAAGGTCGCGTTCCACCGGGCCCGGACGGTTGAGGTGGAACGTCAGACCGTCGTAGCGGAGCGTGAACAGGCTGTCCACGGCCCCAGGAACGTGCAAATTCTTCGCCGTCCGTACCTCCACGGATTCGGGCTGACCGTGCCGCGCGAGGATGCCCTCCCTCGTGGTTCCCAGCTCGATTCCGGCCTCGTAGAGAGCCGATACCGCCGCGGGCCCGCGTTGCTGCCCGCCACAGGCCAGAACGACCGCGGCCAGTAGCGACAGCGGCAGTGTTGAGCGGCGTGTCATTCGTTCCCTGGACTGAACCACAGCTTCAGTGCGCGTACAGCAGTACCGCGACGAAGTGCGAGACGGTGCCGGCGATCACCCACAGGTGCCAGATGAAGTGGCGGTACTTGAGGCGGGGAGCGCAGAGGAAGCCGACCCCGATCGTGTAGCACACGCCGCCGACCACGAGCAGGGCGATCGCCGGGACCGGTACGCGCCCCCACAGCGGCTGAAGTACGAGCAGGCCCAGCCAGCCCATCGCCAGGTAGAGCGTGTTGATCACCGCGGGGCGGCGTAGAAGGCCGACCGCCAGTAGAACGAGCCCGACCGCGGCCACGGTCCAGGCGACGACCAGCAGACTCCAGCCGATGCCGCCCCGCAGGACGCCGAGGGCGAAGGGCGTGTACGTGCCGGCCACGAAGAGGAAGATCGCTCCCTGGTCGAGGGTGCGCATGACCTGTTTCGCCCGCCCGAAGGGCACGGAGTGGTACAGGGTGGAGGCCAGGTAGACGATGACCAGCGTCGCGGCGAAGATCGCGACGCCGGTGAACTCGATCGCGTCCCCTCCGTGCCAGCTCTCGTACAGGAGGTACGGCGCGGCACCGATCGCCACGAGAAGGCCCAGACCGTGGCTCACGGCGTTGGCGACCTCTTCCCGGAACGACTGTCGCTTCGTCATCATCAAGAGAATACGGCGAGGGTCCTCGCCGGTTCCACCCCGTATCGCCGCGCCGGGCGACGGCCGCTCCGGGAGCGGCGCCCCTACATCGATCCGGCGGCGCCTTTCGTTCTCAGCCGTCCACCGTACACCGTGGCCGGTACGATCAGCGCCAGGAAGACGAGGTGATACCAGACGGGCAGCAGATCCCACGAGGAGATCTCGAAGAAGAGGCCGAGGGCCAGCTGTAACCCGGCCAGAATCCATGCCGCGCGCATGCCGGCCGCCAGGTCGGCGGCGCCGGCCATCATCGCCGCCACGTACCCGGCCAGGATCGACAGCACCACGCTGTAGCCGACGAATGCCAGTAGCGCGCCCACGTGCTCCAGCCGCTGCGTCGGATCGAGCCACTCGGGGAAGGCGCCGCGGGCCCCGGCGGTCCCTCCGACCCACAACACGGCCCAGAGCACGGCTCCCGCCATCACCCCGACGAAGACACGTCCCGTCCTGCCCATCGACCCCTCCTGTTTTCCTGAACTCCCCCGGCGTGCACGGCCGAGCCGCGCTCTCGTTTGACCGCGCGAATATGTGATACTATTATCACATATGCAAGAGAGACGTAGCGAGGAAGGCGAGGGTGCGATGAGCGAGGGCATCTTCCGAAGGCACGAAGATCTCGAGGACGTCTGGCGCGCCCTGTCGAATCCGACCCGGCGCGCGATCCTCGATCTACTTCGTCCCGGTCCGCGCACGACGGGCGATCTGGCCAACGCTTTCCCGCAGCTCAGCCGTTTCGCGATCATGCAGCATCTCGGCGTCCTCGAAGAAGCCGAACTCGTGATTCCGCGCCGGGACGGCCGGCGACGCTACAACTATCTGAATCCCGTGCCCATCCAGCAGATTCACGATCGCTGGGTGTCGCGCTACACGCGACCGTGGGCGGAAGCGCTCGTCGACCTGCGCGACGAGCTGGAAGTTTCGAATGCAGACACGCGCTCCCGAAGCGCCTGACCCCCAATCGAGAGTTCGGAATGAACGCGACGAGCGATCCCGGGACGACCGGATCCCTCCCCGACCAGGTGGCCTCCATTCACATCGACGTGGCGCCGGAAGAGGTGTGGGAGTCGATCACGCGAACGGGCGAGATTCAGCGGGCCCTGTTCAACACGGTGCTCGAGACCGAGCTGCGGCCGGGCGCCCGCCTTCGGTACTACAGCCCCGACCGGAAGCGCGTCTTCATCATCGGAGAGATCGTGGACGTGGATCCGCCGCGAAGGCTCTCCCACACCTACTGGTTCACGACCTGGAAGTCGGGTCCCCCGACGCTCGTCACCTGGGAGCTCGAGGCGGAGGCCGGGGGATGCCGGGTGACCGTCACCCACTCCGGCTGGACCCACGAGCACGAGAAACCGGAGAAAACGGGGGCCGGCTGGGAGCAGATCCTCGATCTGCTGAAGCGGGAGCTGGAGACCGGGGACATTCCGCTCAGCTCGAAGATCATGTACAAGATCATGGGCTGGTTCATGTTCGCGATGCCGAAGAGCACGAAGGCCGGACACGCCGACGAGTTCTACCCCGGATAGGATCCCGGCCTCGCCATCAGCCACAGGACGTAGAAGGCGTAGACGAGCAGGAGCCCCGCACCCTCCCGTCGACTCAACTGCATCTCGGTGTACAGCAGTGGTACGATCACCACTGCCAGGCCGACGAAGATGGCGAGGGTCAATCCGTCCACCTGGCCGCTCCCGAGCGGCCGGACCACGGCGGCGATCCCCAGGACCCCGAGGATGTTGAACAGGTTCGACCCGACGACGTTGCCGACGGCGATGTCGCCCTGGCCTCGGCCCGCCGCGACGACGGAGGCGGCGAACTCCGGCAGGCTCGTCCCCACGGCGACGATGGTGAGCCCGATCACCGCCTGGCTGACGCCCATCGAGGACGCCAGCGCCACGGCCGAATCGATCAGCAGGCGTCCGCCGACGACGAGGGCGACGAGTCCGCCCAGTACGAATGGGACCGCGATCAACGTACCCGACGGCGACTGGGGCACCCCGCTCGCGAATTCCTGCCGCACCGCCTCCGACTCTTGTCGCGTCTCGAACGCCGTGAACCCGATCCAGGCGACCAGCCCGACGATCAGCAACCCGCCCTCGAGGCGCGACAGCTTCCCGTCGTGCAGCGCTCCGACCAGGATCAGCGAGGCGACGATCATCAGGGGTGTGTCGATCTTGAGGATTCGCGCCTCGACCTTCGTCGCACGCACGAGGGCGGTCACACCGAGGATCAGCCCGATGTTCGCGATGTTCGAGCCGATGACGTTGCCGAGCGCGATATCGCCGACACCTCCGAGGGACGCCTCTACCGAGACGGCCAGCTCCGGCGCGCTCGTCCCGAACGCCACCACGGTGAGACCGATCACGAGTGGGGACACCCGCAGGCGAAGGGCCAGGGAGCTGGCGCCACGCACCAGGCCCTCGCCACCGAGATAAAGCAGCAGCAGGCCGGCCGCGCCGATCGCGATCGTCGTCGTCACGTGTCAGAAAGGCCAGACGAAGGGTGCCAGCAGCACCGCGATGACGCCGACGATCAGATTCAGCGGTAGGCCCACGCGAAGATAGTCGGTGTACCGATAGCCCCCCGGCCCGTAGACCATGAGGTTCGTCTGGTAGCCGATCGGCGTGGCGAAGCTGGCCGAGGCCGCGATCATGATCACCGCCACGAAGGGCCAAAGGCTGACGTCGAGTCCCGCCGCCGTCGCCTGCGCGATGGGGAAGACGAGCACCGCCGCCGCGTTGTTCGTGATGAGCTCGGTGAACACGTTGGTCAGCACGTAGACGGCGGCGAGCGCGATCCAGGGGTTCCCGCCGGCCAGCCCCAGCCACGACTCGGCGAGGACCGAAGCGGCGCCGCTCTGCTCCATGGCCGTGCCCAGACCCAGGGCGGCGCCGATCACGACGAGCACCGACCAGTCGATGCTGGCCCGAGCGTCGCTTGCCGTCATGCACCGCGTCAGCAGCATCAGGCCCGCCGCCGCGAGACCGGCTTCGAGCATGGAGAGCAGCCCGGTGGTCGCGGCCACGACCATGCCGCCCAGCACGAGCGCCGCGATCCAGGCCCTGTCGTGCCGCGGCACGCCGGATCCGCGCACCTCGCTCACCAGCAGGAAGTCGCGGGAATTGCGATGCAGTTCTACGAAGGACGGTCGGGTCTCGAGGAGAAGCGTGTCGCCGGCTCTCAGAGAGATGTCGCCGACCTTCCCCGCGAGCCGCTCTCCGCCTCGCGCCACGGCGATGACGACCGCGTCGTAGACGGTCCGAAAGCGGCCCGCACGAATCGTCCGGCGGACGATCGGACAGTTCTCGGACACCACGACCTCCACCAGGCTGCGCTCGGGGCGCGGGACGCTGAGCTTGTCGAGCTGGTCCGGCACCGGCACCAGACCCCGCACCCGCATCAGCTCGGCCATCGAGTCGACCGCGCCTACGAAGAGGATCCGGTCGTTCGCCTGCAGTTTCTCGGTGGGCGGCACGGCGGGGAGGATCGTGTCGGCGCGCTCGATTTCGGCCAGGAACGCCCCGGGCAGGCTCCGCAGTCCCGCCTCCTCTACGGTCCGTCCGACGAGGGGGCTGGACGGCTCGAGGAGCAACTCGATCGTGTACTCACGCACCGCCTCGGGCGTGGCGAAGGGCGCCTCGCGGTCCGGGAGAAGTCGGCTACCGGCCAGCACCAGGAAGAGGGTTCCCGCGATGACCGCCGGAACACCCAGCGCACCGATCTCGAAGAAACCGATCGACCCGAGATCGGTCGTCTGCAGCACGAGGCCGTTGACCACGAGGTTCGTGCTCGTGCCGATCAGGGTGCAGGTGCCTCCGAGGATCGCCGCGTAGCTCAGCGGGATCATCAGCTTCGAGACGGGCATGCGGATGCGGCGGGCCCAATCCTCCACGACCGGCACCATCATGGCGACGACCGGCGTGTTGTTGAGGAAGGCGCTCAAGGCCGAGACGGGGAGCATCAGGCGAATCCGGGCAGACCGCTCGGTTTCGGGACGGCCCAGGAGGCGGGCGGCGAGGGCGTAGGCGGCCCCCGTCTGGACCAGACCCGACACCACGACGTACAGCACGCCGACCGTGGCGAGTCCGGGGTTCGCCAGCCCGGCCAGCACCTCCGGCGGCGTGAGGACGCCGGTCAACATGGTCAGCGTCAGCGCCGCCGCGAAGACCAGGTCGGCGGGAATCGTTGAGACCGCGAGCGTGACCACGGTCAGGCCGACGATGCCGATCGCGATCCAGCCCTCGGGAGTCAACTGGCCTCCTTGTTCGCACGCTTCGCGATCACCGGACCGCGGGAATCTCCTCGGAGTCTCGAGACATGGTACCGGACGCGACGGCTGCGCGCACCGCCGACCGACCTCGGCCCGCCCGAGATCGTTTCCGATTCCGCCGGCGCGTTTCCGCCTCGCCGTCCGCGCCGTCCTCTCTCATCTTGTTCCGATGGGGAGAGACGATTCCGGAACCCGCCCTCGATCTTCAGCCGCGACCGGTCCGAACGTGACCCTCAGAGCCGATGAGATCATACTCCGTGAGCTTCGCATCGGCCTCGTCCGACCGTTTCGGACCTCGCGCGTCGTCACCACGGAGCGTCGAATCTGCCTGCTCGAATTCCGTGCCGACGACGACGCGAGAGCCTGGTCGGAGTGCGTGGCCGGCGAATCCCCCGACTACACGGCGGAGACCGTCGACACGGCC
>CAZOEX010000069.1:0-9700 GCA_964578925.1 uncultured Gemmatimonadota bacterium
CGCCGATCGCGTGGATCGCCGCCTGGTAGCCGTGCTCGAGCGCCAGCTCGGTCACCCGGCGGAGCTCCGCCGGCGTCGACACCTCCTCGCCCCGTGTATCGTCGTCGGCGTAGGGCTCCAGCAGCAACGCGCCGCGAGATCCGAGGGCGCCGTCTGCATAGGCTTTGATCGCCCGCACCGTGAGACGCTCGTCCCCCTCGGCCACGGTCCGGAGCCGCGGCAGCGATTCGTCGTTCGCGTCCGACGCGCTCACCATCGCCCAGACGCGCATGCGCAGGTCACCTCTCTCGACCGCCTCGCGGTACAATTCGATCTCCGCCAGCGACTCGCCCCGCCGTGAATCGGCCGCCGGGCTGTGGACTTCGGTGACGCCGTTGCGCAGAAACTCGTCGATGCCCGCCTGCAGCGCCTGGCGGTCCGCGGCCCGTCGCTCCTCGGGACTCCGTCCTTCGAGCCAGGCCCGATAGCCGTCCTCCACCAGGTTCTCGGCTTCCTCGAGCAGCATGCCGGAGGGACGTCCGTTCGGTAGATGCAGGATCTCGCCGCCCGGCGGGTCGGGCGTCTCGGCCGTGATGCCGGCCGCCTCCAGCGCCCGTGCGTTCACGAGGCGGCCGTGCCCCGAAGCGTGCCGGATCGACACCGGGTTGTCCGGCGCGATGGCGCTCAGCTCCTCGTTCGTCGGAAACCCGCGCACCGTGGAGGCGGGCGCGTCGGTCCACTTCTCCTGGTGCCACCCCCGCCCGAGAATCCACTCGCCCGGCTCCGCCCGCTCGACGGCCGCGGCGACCGCGTCGAGCAGCTCCCGGTAGGTGGTCGAGCCGAGAAGATCGATCCGCGAGGCGAGCCGGCCCGTCCCCATGAGGTGCGCGTGGCTGTCGGTCAGGCCCGGGAGGACCGTGGCTCCCTCCAGCTCCACGACGCGGGTCTCCGGACCGCGGTAGGCCTCCACCCTGCGATCGCTTCCCACGAAGACGATGCGGTACCCGGCCACCGCGACGGCCTGCGCTTCCGTCCACCCCTCGTCCATCGTGATCACGTGTCCGCCGCGCAAGATCAGGTCGGCGGGCTCGCGATCGCCGATGCGAAGATCGCCTCCCTGGCCACAGGCGACGAGCGAGCCGGCGAGCAGGATTCCCGCGGTCAGTGTCTCATACGGCTTCGACATGGTGGAAGCACCTCGTTTTGGCGTTGGCCCGGCGGTCGCGCCCGGCGCCCGGGCCGAATTCGTGCCGAATATCAGCCGCGGCCGGACGGGTGGCCAGCGGAGCGCTGGCGAGGTGCAGCCGAGCGTGGCACCCTTTCACGGTGCTCGCCCGACCGCTACGGACCCATCCGGCAGCCTGGAGGCCACATGCCGCGCACCTGGAGCCCCGACACCCTGGCCGTCCATGCGGGCGACCCCGCGCCGCGCGTGGAGGGCGCCGTCGTTCCACCGATCTTCCAGTCGGCCACCTTCGAGTACGCCGACGCGGGGGACGACGCGGAGCTGCGCTACCTGCGCCTCAACAACACGCCGACCCAGAAGACCGCGGCGGCGCGGATCGCGGCGCTCGAAAACGCCGAGGACGCGGTCGTGACGGCCAGCGGAATGGCGGCGATCACGGGCGCCCTGCTCACGGTGGCCGGCGCCGGCGATCATCTCCTTCTCTCCCGGCATCTGTACGGCGGCACGCGGACCTTCGTGCACGAGGAGCTGCCGCGGCTGGACATCGCGTTCGATCTCGTCGATCCGGAAGATCCCGGCAGCTGGCCGTCCGTTCTCCGGCCCGAGACGCGGGCGCTGTACGTGGAGACGATCTCCAACCCGACGCTCCGGATTCCCGACCTCGAGGCCGTGGTGGCGTTCGGCCGCGACCACGGGCTCGTGACGATGATCGACAACACCTTCGCCAGCCCGATCAACTTCCGTCCGCTGGAGCTGGGCTTCGACATCTCGCTCCACAGCGCGACGAAGTATCTGAACGGACACTCCGACGTGCTGGCGGGCGCCGCGGCCGGCTGTACGAAGCTCATCGAGCGGATCCGGGAGCGACTCGTCCTCCTGGGCGGCTCACTCGACCCGCACGCCTGCTTCCTTCTCTCGCGCGGGATGATGACGCTGGGGCTTCGGGTGCGGCGACAGAGTGCGTCGGCTCTCGCACTCGCCGAACGCCTCTCCGAGCACCCGGCCGTGTCTCACGTCCTCTACCCCGGCCTGCCCCACCATCCAGGTTACGAGCGGGCGCGGGAGCTGTTCGACGGCCACGGGGGCATGCTCAGCTTCGACCTGGCGTCGGCGGAGGCCGCCGAAGCGTTCATGTCTTCCCTCGAAATTCCGATATCGGCTCCGAGCCTCGGCGGCACCCACTCGCTGGTCTGCCGCCCCGCCGTGACGTCCCACGTGGGAATGACCCGGGAGGAGCGAGCGGCCGAAGGCATCGGCGACGGCCTCGTCCGCCTGTCGGTCGGCATCGAAGACACGGGCGACCTTCTGGCCGACGTGACCGCGGCGCTCGATTAAAACCGCGTCCCCACGAACACGGCCGCCAGCCCGCCCAGCAGCGCGAGTCCCACCCACGAGAGCCCGACGAGCACCCGGCCCGGCCGGTGTTGGGCCGGCATCGCGTCGGACAGCACGGCGCGCAGGTTGATGTAGCCGAGGGCCGGGGCGGTCAGGAAGGCCACGATCGTGGCCACATCGACCATCGCGGTCATGCCACCCAGGAAGCGCAGGTGGATGAGGCTCGTCGCCAGGGCGAGCGCCACCATGGCGACGACGTAGACGCGGCCCGGGATCGCGGCTCCCGCTGACGGCGTCGCATCCGTCGAGCCGCCCGCCCCGGTGCTCGCCTCGACTTCGGCCGCAGTCTCGGCCCGGCTCTCCCGCAGCACGGCGATCGTCCGATCGATGGCGCGCGGGAAACCGTCGATCACGGTGATCGACGTGGAGAACATGGTCGACAGGACCGCGACGTAGACGACCGGCGCCATCCACTCGCCGAGGGTCGCGGCGTACAGGTCGACCAGTTCGGCGGCGAACGCCGTGCCGGCCGAGCTGAACACCGCGCCGGTCTGGTGCATCGTCACCGTCCCCAGCACGAGGAAGGCGAAGGCCATCACCCCGGTGCCGACGTAGCCGATGCGAAAGTCGGCCATGACGTGGCGGTAGGCGGATCGGTAGCCGAGCTCATCGTCCTTCGCGACGGTCCAGAGCGAACTCCACACGGAGATGTCGATCGCCGACGGCATCCAGCCGGCGAGCGCGAGCACGAAGGCCAACGACACCGCCTCGCCACTCGCCGTGCGCGGGAGAAGCCGCAGGCTGGAGAGGTCCAGGTCGGGCGTCGCCACCCCGGCGGCGAGCAGCGTCGATACGGCGAGCACCACGATGATCGCTTTCACCGTGCGGTCGAGGGCCGTGAAACGACCCGCGAGGACGATCGCCCCGCAGAGCAAGTACAGGAGCGCCGCCACGAGGGGGAGCGGCCAGTCGACGCCGAACGCCCGGCCGGCCAGCGAGGCGGTGAACAGCAGGATCGCCGCTTGGACGATGGCCGCCGTCAGCAGGGTGATCAGCAGGTAGAGCCAGAGCGCCCAGCGTCCCACCTCCCGGTAGCCCTCCACGAGGCTCCGGCCCGTGGCCGCGGCGTACCGGGGGCCGTACTCGAAGAAGGGGTACTTCAGGACGAGCGCCGCGAAGATGACGCCGGCGAGCGAGAGTCCGCCGATGGCACCGGCGCGCGTGGACTGCACGAGGTGGGAGACGCCGATCGCGGCCGCCGCCCACAGGAGGCCGGGACCGAGGCTCGCCCGGAGCCCGGGCCCTGGCCGGCGCATCAGGTCGTCGGCGCCCATGCCGCCCGGTGGTCAGGCGGTCGACGGACGCCGTACGTCGCCATCTACTCTAACCCTGGCAGGCCAACGCATCCTGTGAGATCGCCGCACCGCTGCTGGGTATGACATTGTAGCTGATCACGATGGCGCCGCCGGTCCCCGCCTCTCCGGTCGCCTGGAGTGTAGCGTCCGTCTCCGCCTCGAAATCGACCGTTCGATCGAAGTCGAACGTCGATCCGGTCTGGTTCGGGAAGGACGTGATCGTGGAATCGCCCACCGCTGTCGTGAACGTCACGCTGGCGACCACCGCGTTGTCGGCGTCCACGCCGTATTCGACCATGGCCGGCTCCGTTACCGGAACATCGAGTTGCAGGTCGCAGGTCTGCACGTCGGGCGCATTGAGCTCGTCCTCGCACGCGACGGCGGTCGCGGCCACGAGCAGTACCGGCAGCATCCGCCGGAGCGTCGGGCTCATCGAGCTGGGGGGCATGGAGTCTCCCGTATCTGGTTCGTCAGAGGGCGTCGATCGCCTGGAAGACCTCACGTTCTTCGCAATGGCGTCCGGTCGCTTTCTTCGAGTACACGAGATGTCCGTCGACCTCTACTTCGAACACCCCGCCACCGGACGGGATGAGCTCGACGTCGGCCTCGTATCGGTCCTTCAACGCGGCCGCCAGCCTGGCGGCTCTGGGTTCGTAATTTCAAACGGCGCAGTATTCGATCGTCACGTTCATTTCGTTCCTACCCTCGTATCGTCAGGTTGAGTCACGCGCGCATTTCGCTCACGTCGCTTCGGCGTGGAGTATGTGCGCTGGGCTTCGCGGCAGCAAAGGCGACGCCGCTTCCCGCTCGATCACGCATACGTCCGGAGAACCGATGAGAGCAGCAGCGCTGAATATCGACAGCATCCTGGTGGAACTCCTTCCCGATCACCCGGCGTACGAGACACCCGAGAGCGCCGGCTTGGCGCCGGCTCGTCTCGGTGACGCCGGCATCGACCTCGTCGCCTGCGAGGCCGTCGAGCTGGCGCCCGGCGAACGGGCCGCCGTCTCGGCCGGACTGCGCATCGCGCTTCCGGAGGGAGTCGAGGGGCAGGTCCGTCCGCGCAGTGGCCGCGCCCTCCGGGATGGACTCACCGTGGTCAACGCGCCGGGAACGATCGACCCCGGCTATCGCGGGCCCGTGAAGGTGGCGCTGCTCAACGCCGCGGCGGCACTCGACGGCGCTGACCTCGAGGGCGATCCGGCCACCCTCGCCGACCGACTGGCGGCCGGCCTCGCGCGTCGGACCGTGCGGATCGAGCCGGGGGAACGCATCGCCCAGCTCGTCTTCGCGACGTTCGTGCCGCCCGAAATCGAGATCGTCGAGAGCGTGCCGACCGAAACCGAGCGGGGCGAGGGCGGGTTCGGCTCCACCGGCCTGGCGTGAGCCGAATGGAGAACCTCGTGTCGGGATGGGGCGATGCCGCCTGGGCCGCGGCGATTCTGACCGCCGCCGTGATCGTCGGCCTCGTCCTCCACCGCATCGTGTTCTGGGCGCTGCCGCGGCTCCTGCGTCGGACGCCGACGGGTCTCGACGAGGCTCTGTCGAGCCGTCTCGCGCGACCCTCTCGCCTGCTCTTTCCCCTCCTCGTGGTCCGGCCCGTGCTCGGCCAGCTCGCGGGACCCGACGTCGCCTGGGCCACCGACGCGGCTCGCGCCGTCACGATCGCCCTGATCATCACCTTCACCTGGATGGCGATGGCGATCGTTCGGGCCGTGGCCGACTGGCTGCGGAGCCAGCACGACGTCACGGTCGCCGACAACCTGCAGGCCCGCCGCATCCATACGCAGGTGGACGTCCTCGCGACCACCCTCGTGATCGTACTCGGCATCGCGGGGACGGCGATCGCACTCATGCAGTTCCCCCAGGTGCGGGAGCTCGGCGCCAGCCTGCTCGCATCGGCCGGCATCGCCGGCATCGTCGTCGGCTTCGCGGCCCGGCCCGTGCTCAGCAACCTGATCGCCGGCGTGCAGCTCGCCTTCACCGAACCGATCCGACTCGACGACGTGGTGGTCGTCGAGGGCGAGTGGGGGCGGATCGAGGACATCACGGCCACCTACGTCGTCGTGAAGATCTGGGACGAGCGCCGGCTCGTACTGCCGGTCAGCTACTTCCTCGACAACCCGTTCCAGAACTGGACCCGCGAGACGGCCCGGGTCATGGGGACGGTGTACCTCCACGTGGACTGGCGCGTGCCCGTCGAACGCATCCGCGCGAAGCTCCGGGAGCTGTGCGAGGAGAACGAGAACTGGGACGGCCGCGTCGCGGGCGTGCAGGTCACGGGCACGAGCGCCGAATCCATCGAGGTGAGGGGGCTGGTCAGCGCATCCGACGCCCCGAAGTTGTGGACGCTGCGCTGCGACGTGCGCGAGGGTCTCGTCGACTTCCTGCAGCGCGAGTACCCCGAGTCGCTCCCGGTCGTGCGCGCCGAGGTGCGACGAGTGGAGGCCTGACCTCCACGACCCGTACGCGTCAGCCTCGCACGGGATCGACGACCTGGAGGAAGTCGAAGTGGTGGAAATCCATGTCGTGGGTCTGGATCGTCCGGATGCCGTGCTCGGACATGAGGACGGCCGTGTGGAGGTCGTGAAGTTTACTGCCTCGCATGTCCGAGGCACCCTGCAGGATCTCGCGCAGTACGGAGGCATGGCGCTCGGTCGGGCGCAGGATTGCCAGACCGGGCGATTCGAGCAGCGCGTCGAGGAACTGCATCGCCTCGGCCGTGGTCCATGGCTCACGCAACACCGCCGAATGGGTCACCACTCGCAAGAACTCGTAGCAGATTCCCCAGGTCAGATACCACGCCGTCTTGCCCTGACGCCATTCATGCAGCCGATTCCGACACGCATCGTGGTGATCCGTGTCCCGGTCGGCCGCATACACGAGGATGTTCGTATCGACGACGAACATCTAGCTCTAGTCCATGACCCGCTGAACAGCCTCACGATCGGCAATGTCGACCAGATGGCCGCCGGAAGCGAAGGACGGAAGCGGGGGTAGCTCCCGATCTCCGTCCTCGTTCCCTTTTCCCAGGAAGAGTCTGAGAGCGGACTCGACGAGCGCCGACATCGTCGTTCCGCGGCGCGCCGCTTCTTCTTTCAGGCGTGTCATCACTGGCTCGGCAATGTTGAGAGTCGTCTTCATATGGGAAACCATACGCAAGATATGGTCCGCCGTCAACGAGATCTCAATCCACCGCCACCCGGGCTCGACATGCGTTCCCCTGACGACCTTCAGATCTCGAGCTGCGTCCCGAGCTCGACGACGCGGTTCGGCGGAAGCTGGAAGAAGTCCGTGGCCCCGGCGGCGTTTCGCGACAGCCAGGCGAAGAGCCGGGCACGCCAGCGGCGCATCGGCGGCTTCGGGCGAGAGATCAGCCGCTCACGGCCCAGGAAGTAGGTCGTCTCCATCGGCTTGAAGTCGATCCGTTCCTTGACGTCGGCCTGGGCGAGGGCGGCCGGGATGTGCGGATCCTGCGCGAAGCCGTAGCGGACCTCGGCCCGGTTGATGCCGTGTCCCAGCTCCTCCACCGTGATGCGCTCCTCCCGCTGCACGTACGGCACGTCGCTCACTCGTACGCTCAGCAGCAGCACGTTCTCGTGCAGCACCTTGTTGTGCTTGAGGTTGTGAAGCAGGGCCGGGGGCGCGACTTCGGGGTCCCCGTGCATGTAGACGGCGAGGCCCGGCACCCGCGTCGGCGGGCTCCGCTCGACGCTCTTCAGGAAGAGGTCGGTCGGCAGGGTCCGGTCCTTCATCATGCTGTAGAGTACCTGCCGACCCTTCCGCCAGGTCGTCATCACGACGAAGAGGAGGCCCGCGACGACCAGCGGGAACCACCCGCCGGTCGGGATCTTCGGCAGGTTGGCGCCCCAGAAGGCCAGATCGATGCCGAGGAACGCCAGGATGATCCCCGCCGCCGCCCACTTCGGCCAGCCGAGCCTCTTGTAGGCGACGAAGGAGAAGAGGATCGTCGTAAACACCATGTCGGTCGTCACGGCCACCCCGTACGCGTGCGCCAGGTTGCTCGACGTTCGAAAGCCGAACACGAGCCCGATGGCCGCGATCATGAGTAGCCAGTTGATGCTCGAGATATAGATCTGGCCGATCCGCTTCTCGGACGTATGATCGATGTGGACGCGGGGCAGGTAGCCGAGCTGAACCGCCTGCCGGGTGAGCGAGAACGCGCCCGAGATGACGGCCTGCGACGCGATCACCGTGGCGCAGGTCGTGAGCACGACCAGCGGGATGATCGCCCAGCGGGGCGCCATGAGAAAGAACGGGTGTTCGATGGTCGAGGGGTCCGCCATCACCATCGCCCCCTGGCCGAAGTAGTTCAGCAGGAGGCCGGGTAGCACGATCGTGAACCAGGTCAACCGGATGGGACGGGTGCCGAAGTGGCCCATGTCCGCGTAGAGCGCCTCGCCGCCGGTCACCACCAGGAAGACGCTGCCGAGCACCAGGAAGCCGCGCATGCCGTTTTCGGCGAAGAAATCGACCGCGTACATGGGATTGATCGCGGCGAAGACCGACGGGTTCTCTACGATCTTGCTGACGCCGAGCACGCCGAGCGTGAGAAACCAGAGCAGCACGACCGGACCGAACAGGGACCCCACCTTCTGGGTCCCCCGGCTCTGCAGGGTGAACAGTCCGATCAGGATTCCGACCGTGATCGGGATCACGTACGGCTCGAACACGGGCGTCACGAACTCCAGGCCCTCGATGGCGCTGAGTACCGAGATGGCAGGGGTGATCATGCTGTCACCGTAGAGGAGCGCCGCTCCGAAGAGCCCGGCCATCACGAGCAGGCTGCGCGGCCCCGACGCCGATCCGCCACGCGGCGCGACGAGGGCGGTGAGCGCGATGATGCCGCCCTCGCCGTTGTTGTCGGCCATCAGGACGAAGCCGAGGTACTTGATCGAGATGACGAGGATGAGCGACCAGAAGATCAGCGACAGGACGCCGAGCACCGCCGCCGACGTGGTCTCGATCCCATAGCTACCGTGGAGTGACTCGCGGAGCGCGTAGATCGGGCTCGTTCCGATATCGCCGTACACGACCCCCAGGGCGGCGAGCGAGAGAACGGCCAGATACTTGCCGCGGGGTTTCTCTTCCGGGCCGTGATGCGTCTCCGGTTCGGGGTCCGCGTAGCCCGCCGCCCCGCCCCCGGCGTCCCCGTTCGGGCCGCCGGCCGCGTTTCCGTTCGGTCCGTCGCTGGAATTCTCTTTCAAGGACTCGCTCTCCGTGGAAGGAACGATCAGCCTAGCCGGACTCCGGGCAGGAGGTCAATCGAGGAGGAACATCAAGGCGACGAGCACGCCCAGTAGCGCGAGCCACGAGATGACCGCGATGCGGGTGGCCTTCCTCGCCTTCTCGGTCTCCCACCAGGTGCGCGGCCGTACGCGGCGCAGGAGAAAGGTCGCGACCGCCGCCAGGCTGATGCAGGTGAAGTTGACCAGGGTCAGCACCGCGCTGCCGGCCGCGAGCTGCGGATGCCCGGAACCCAGCAGAAGGCCGGAGGCCACGAGAGGCGGCAGGAGCGCCACCGCCACCATCACGCCGATGATCGCCGTCGGCAGACCCGACGTATAGGCGAGCGAGCCCGCGCTGCCCGCCGCCATCGCGATCGCCACGTCTCCGAGGCCGACCCGGGTCCGGGCGGCGAGCTCTCCCACCTCCGGATCGACCGCCAGGACGAAACCGGCCACCAGCGACAACCCGAAGCCCACTGCGACCGCGGCGCCCGATGTCTTCGCCGCCAGCCGCGAGAGCGCCAGGTCGCCGAGGGTGAGACCGAGCGCGAAGGCGACGGTCGGCCCGAGAAGCGGGGCGATCACCATGGCGCCGA
>CAZOEX010000070.1:0-9614 GCA_964578925.1 uncultured Gemmatimonadota bacterium
TGCTGATGTCGGTGGCCGGCCGCGTGAAGGAGATCGGGATCCGCAAGGCGATCGGAGCGAAACGGCGGGACATCATGCTCCAGTTCCTGGCGGAATCCTCCACCCTGTCGCTGCTGGGAGCCGCCGTCGGGATCGTCTTCGGCATCGGCCTCGGCTACCTCGCCGACGCCATCTTCCCGGTCCCGGCCGCCGTACCCCCGTGGGCGCTCGGCGTCGCCCTGACCCTCGGGCTCATCGTGGGCGTCGCGTCCGGCATCTACCCCGCGTGGAAGGCGTCGGCCCAGGACCCGATCGCCGCGCTGCGGAGCGAGTGAGCCGATGAGCCCGAGAATGAAGCACGGAATGGGCATCGCGGCGACCCTCCGCGAGGGGATCCGCATCGCCCTCGACTCCCTGTTCGCCAACAAGGTGCGAAGCTTCCTCACGGTGCTGGGTATCGCGATCGGAGTGCTCGTCGTGGTCATCATGGCCGCGGTGATCGAGGGCATCGACACGAGCTTCAAGGACGCGCTCGGCAACGATCCCAATACCTTCTGGGCCATGCACGCCCCGTTCGAGGCCCAGTTCGAGACGAGCTCCGACGATGGCGAACGCGACCCGTTCTGGGCGAACGACCCCCTGGATCCGGCGCTGGCGCCGGAACTCGAACGACTCCCCGAGATCCGGTACGTCGAGCCGGTAGCCGACCTGGGCCAGGTCGGCTACGTGGCATCGGCCGGCGGCGAGGAGGTCACGCTCACGCTGGCCGCGGTGGGACCGCGCTATCTCGAGATCGTGGGCGGCGACATCACCGACGGGCGCTACTTTTCGGACGTGGAGAGCGACCGGCGCACCCCCGTCGCGGTGATCGATTCGGCGGTGGCCGACGACCTCTGGTACGGCCGCGATCCCCTGCATCGGACGTTCACGATCGGACGCCCGAACCGTCGGCAGTCCGTGTTCCGTACCGTCGGCGTCTACGAGCCGATCGACAACCTGTTCGCCGCACTCGCCACGCACTACGCGCTGATTCCCTTCTCCGCCGCGGACAAGTACCTGGGCATCTGGGACCGCACCGTCGCGCTCATCATCGTGCCCGAGGAGGGCGTGTCGCTCCCCGTCGCCCAGGACGCGGTGCGGGGTCGGCTGCGGCAGGTTCGCGGACTGTCCCCGGGGGAGGAAGATGATTTCGCGCTCATGACGCAGACCGAGGTGCTCGATCTCTGGAACCAGCTCACCGGCGTACTCTTCATGGTCGCCATCGCCCTCTCGGGCGTGGGCCTCATGGTCGGTGGTATCGGCGTCGTCGGGATCATGATGATCTCGGTGACCGAGAGGACGCGGGAGATCGGACTCCGCAAGGCGGTAGGCGCCCGGCGACGCGACCTCCTCCTGCAGTTCCTCGTGGAGGCGGCGACCCTCACGGCCGTGGGCGGCGCCATAGGCCTGGCCCTCGGCGGCGGCTTCGCCTGGACGGTTCAGAGCCTGACGCCCATTCCGGCCGACATTCCGCTCTGGTCGATCGTCGCCGCCCTGCTGGCGTCCGTGGCGACGGGCGTCGGCTTCGGCCTCTACCCCGCGGCGCGTGGGGCGCGGCTCGACCCGGTCGACGCGCTGCGATACGAATGACGAAGGTGGCGGCGCGATGCGAACGAACGTGACGGGAGGACCTGGCGTGACAGGAGGACGGATGCGTTGCGAGGCGACGGCATGAGCGAGGAAACCCTCGATCTTCTCGCGGTGGGCTGCCATCCGGACGACGTGGAGCTCACCTGCGGTGGCACGATACGACGGGCCGCCGACCGCGGCCATCGAACCGGAATCCTGGATCTGACACGCGGAGAAATGGGATCGCGCGGAACTCCGGAACTCCGGGCGGAGGAGGCGGAGCGCGCCGCCGACATCCTCGGCGTGGCCGTCCGCGAGAACCTCGAGCTTCCAGACGCCCGGCTGACCAACGACGCCGGATCCCGTGAACGGGCGGTCCGCGCCCTGCGGCGACTCCGGCCGGACACGGTCATCTTGCCGTGGGTCCGCGGCCGGCATCCGGACCACAGAGTCGGTTCCGAGCTGATGCGGGACGCCTGCTTTCTCGCCGGCCTCTCCCGCTACGGCGAGGGCGAGCCGCACCGTCCCCGCAAGCTGCTCTACGCCGTCAGCTTCCGTGAAGACGTAGCGCGACCGACCTTCGTGGTCGACATCGGCGAGCAATTCGAACGGAAGATGGAGGCGATCCGCTGCTACGCGTCGCAGTTCGACGGCGTGGCGCAGGCGGGCGAGGCGTTCCCGACGGGCCAACCTCTCTACGCACTGATCGAGACCCAGAACCGTCACTACGGATCGCTGATTCGCCGGGCATACGGCGAGCCCTTCGTCACCCAGGAGACGATGGCGGTGGACGACGTGGTCGGCCTGGCCGTTGCCTCGTTCTGAGGCCCTCGCGGCTCTATATTTTGTTCATGATCTACCTCGACCATGCGGCGTCGTCGCCGCTGCGCGCCGAAGTCTGGGAGGCGATGGGGGAGCGGCTCGGAACGGCCGACTTCAACGCCGCCTCGACGCACCGGTGCGGTCGTGCCGCACAGGATGCGCTCGATTCCGCGCGATCGGTGATCGCAGAGGCTACCGGGGCCAGCCGTGGCGAGGTCTTCTTCACCGCCGGCGGAACGGCATCGGACAATGTCGCCGTCCTCGGCTTCGTCCGGCGACGCCTCGACCAGAGTCCCCGGGTGATCACATCGGCTATCGAGCAAATGGCCGTCGTGCAGGCCACCCGCCAGGCCCAGCGCGAGGGCGCTGACGTCGTCTTCCTGCCGGTCGACCGGCACGGGCAGGTGGATCCGGACGATCTCGCGCGAGAGCTCCGACGGGAGAACGGGCGGCCGACCCTCGTCTCCATCATGTGGGCGAACAACGAGGTCGGGACCGTACAGCCCGTCGGCGAGCTCGTCGACGTCGCGCACCGACACGACGCCCTCTTCCACTCGGACGCGGTGCAGGGCTTCGGCAAGCTCGACGTGGACCGCGACGAGACGCCGGTGGACCTCCTGACCGCAACCGCCCACAAGCTGGGCGGTCCGGTGGGCATCGGTACGCTGATCTGCCGCCGGGGCACCTGCCTCGAACCCCTCGTCTTCGGCGGAGCGCAGGAGCGGGGCGTCTGGCCGGGGACCCAGAATCCGATCGGAGCCGTGGGCTTCGCCACCGCCGTCCGCCTCGCACTCGCCGAGCGTGACGATCACCTGTCCCGCTTCCGTGAATGGCGTGACCGGCTCGCCGCCGAACTCCGGGGCGGGATCCCGAATCTGGTCGTGCACGGCGAGGAGGCCCGGGAGCGGCTGCCGAATCTGCTGAGCGTCGGCCTGCCGGGCGTCGACCAGGGCACGCTGCTCGTCGCCCTCGACCTCGCCGGCGTGGCCGTCTCCAGTGGTTCGGCGTGCAGCAGTGGCGCGAGCACGGGTTCGCACGTACTCGATGCCATGGGCGTCGGCGGTGAGGACTATGCGGCGCTCCGCTTCAGCTTCGGGCCGGGTACGACGGAAGACGATGTCCGAGCGGCCGCCGCCGCGACGCTGGAGGCGGTGGAGGGCGCGCGAGCGGCGGCGGTGGGCTGACGATGCCGTCCGGGAAGATTCTCGTCGCCATGTCGGGGGGCGTGGACTCGAGCGTCGCGGCCGCCTTCCTCGTCGAACGCGGGCACACGGTGATCGGGGCCACGTTGAAGACCTTCTGCTACTCCGAGGTCGACGGGCCGGCGAAGACCTGCTGCGGTCTCGAAGGAATCGCCGACGCGCGCTCGGTCGCCGCCCGCCTCGGAATCGCCCACGTCGTCTTCGATGTCGAAAAGGAGTTCACCGACGACGTCATCGACGACTTCGTCAGCGAGTACGCGGCCGGGAGAACCCCGATCCCCTGCGTGCGGTGCAACAGCTTCACGAAGTTCCGCGATCTGGTGCGCCGGGCGGACGCTCTCGGTTGTGACGGCGTGGCCACCGGCCACTACGCCCGCGTCGTCCGGCGCGACGGCGTCGTCCGCCTGGCCCGCGCCGAAGACGACAGGAAGGACCAGACGTACTTCCTCTGGGGGATTCCGCGGTCCGTGCTGGACCGCCTGCACCTCCCCGTGGGCGAGCTGCGGAAGCCCGAGGTACGGGCGGCGGCGCGTCGTCTCGATCTGCGGACGGCGGACAAGCCCGAGTCGTTCGAAATCTGCTTCGTGCCCGACAACGACTACGCCGGCGTCCTCCGCCGCTACCTGGGCGAGGAGCATCCGGCGCTCTCGCCCGGACCATTCGTCGACGAGGCTGGCCGGGTCGTGGGCGAGCACGACGGATACGCGCGTTTCACCGTCGGTCAGCGAAAGGGCCTGCCGGGCGGCTTTGCCGAGCCGATGTTCGTGCTCGAGATCCGTCCGGAGACGCGCGAGGTTGTCATCGGTCCCAGGGCGTCACTCGCGGCGGCATCGCTCCGCGCGGGCGACGCCAACTGGCTGGCCGAACGCCCGAAGGCGGGAGAGGAGGTCGGGGTGAGGATCCGGCACGGAGCGGCGATCGTCCCGGCCAGAGTGCTGGAGTCCGGCGACGACGCCTTCGCCCTGGAGCTGGCTCTTCCCCAGCACGCCGTCACGCCGGGTCAGAGCGCGGTGGTCTACCGGGACGACATCGTACTCGGAGGCGGCGTGATTCACGCGGCGGGCGAGACGGAGCGACCTCAGTGCTTGAGCCCCTCCGCCTCGGCGAGCCGCTCGAGTGCCTCCTTGCCCTCCTCCGACAGGGCCTCGGGCACCCGGATGACGACCCGCACGAGCTGATCTCCGACGGCGTCCCGCCGCCGGACCCCCTGCCCTTTCACCCTGAACGTCGTGCCGCTCTGGGTCCCGGGCGGAATCTTCAGGAGAATCTTTTTGTTGTCGACGGTCCGGACGCGGACCTTCGAGCCGAGCGTCGCCTGGGCGAGGTTGATCGGTACCTCGCACACCAGGTCGAGACCTTCGCGCTCGAAGAAGCGGTCCGGCTTCACGCGGAACCGGACGATGAGGTCGCCCGGACGACCGCCCCCTGGACCGCGTTCGCCCTGGCCGCTGACACGCATTCGTGAGCCGTCCTCCGTGCCCGGCGGCACCTTGATGGCGATCTTCTTCCGGTTCGTCACTTCGCCGCGTCCCTGGCAGGCCTGGCAGGGCTGCCGCGGGATCTCGCCGCGCCCGTAACAGGCCGGACACGGCCTCGGCACCGAGAAGGACCCCTGACCGAAGGTCACGGTACCCCGCCCCCCACATTCCGAGCAGGTTTCGAGGCCCGTGCCGGGAGCGGCACCGCTTCCGTCGCAGGTGGCGCATTCCTCGCGGATCGGTACGGTGACCGTGACCTTGCCGCCGCGAACCGCCTTGCGGAAGCCGATCTCGACCATGTACTCGACGTCGCGGCCGCGACGCGGCCCCTGCTTCGTCCTCCCCGCCTTCTGACCGCCGAAGTCGAAGATCGAGCTGAATATGTCCCCGATGCCGCCGAGGTCCTCGAACCGGAATCCACCGCTCCCCGGCCGTCCCCCTGCGGTCCCCTGCCGACGCGCCCGGCCCGCTCGCCGGTTGAAATCGCCCAGGCCCCCGTACTTCCGAACCTGGTCGTACTTCTTGCGGCTCTCGGGATCCGAGAGCACGCCGTACGCCTCCGAGATCTCCTTGAATCGCTCGCCGGCCGACGCGTCGTCGGGATTCGCGTCCGGATGGTACTTCTTGGCCAGCTTCCGGTAGGCCTTCTTGATCTCCTCCGCCGACGCCTTCTCACCGACTCCGAGGATCGCGTAGTAGTCCTTGGCACGAGTCGCCATCGATCAGGCTACGTCCGCTCCGTCGTCGTCTTCCTCCGGCTCGTCCTCCGCCGGCTCGTCCTCTTCCTCGTACCGCCGCACCTCCACCTGCGCGGGCCGCACGAGCCGGCCGAGGAACTCGTAGCCGTCCAGGAAAACCCGACCGACCGTCTCGTCGAGCTCGGGGTCGTCGACCTGCGTCGCCATGACCGCCTCGTGCCGCTCGGGGTCGAACGGCTCGCCCTGGGCCTCGATTCGGGTGAGACCCGCATCTGCGAGCTGCTTGCGCAGGTTGCGGAGGATCAGCTCGATGCCCTCATCCAGCGCCTGGACGGTCGTGCTCTCGTGAGGCGTATCGGCCACGCGGGCCAGGTCGTCGAGCGTCGGCAGGATCTGCCGGGCGAGTTCGGCCTGCGCGGCCGTACGCCCGGTCGCCGCTTCCTTCCGCGTTCGCTTCCGAAAGTTCTCGAATTCCGCGGCCAACCGAAGATGGCGGTCCTTCAACTCGGCCAGCTCGGCTTCGAGCTCCGCCGCTGCGCCGTCGGGCGATTCCGTTCCCGCGTCGTCCGGCAACTCCGCATCGCCCGGCGACTTCCGATCGCCGGCTTCCATCGCCTGCTCCTCATCCGCCTCCATTGCCTCTTCCTCGAGCTCCTCGGCGTCGGATTCGGGCTCGGGTTTGCGTTCCTTGAAGGGGTTCAACACATCGCCTCCATGTATGTCGCTTCGCATGCCTCGCATCTCACGCTTCGATCGTCCATGAGTGATTCGCCATGGACCCGCAAATGTCGGTTCGCGGCGGGTTTCCGACAAGTTCTCCGGCAGGCTCTCTTCACTCGGCGGATCGCTCCGCGATTCGAGCTTCGGCCCACGCGATCAGATCGGCCAGGACGCGCGGAGTGGCCGGATCGTGGTGCAGCGCATGGTACGCATCGGGATACGCCCGCACCGTCGCAGCCGGCAGCTTCCGCGCGAAGGCGAGGCTCGCCTCCGTGCTGACGACCCGATCGTCCCCCGCGACCTGGACCAGGCTCGGCAGATCGAGGTCCGCCGCCATCTCTACGAGCCGAACCCGCTCGCGCTCGAGTTCGGCCCAGTGACCCGCTGTCATCCGCCGCTGTACCAGCGGATCGGCGGCGAATTCGGCGCGCCTGTCCGGCTCGCGAAACACGTCCTCGTCCTCGATGCCCGTGGGCAGCGAGAAGGAAGGCCACACCCCGGACAGCAAGCGTGCCGCGGCGCGCTTCCAGGTCGGGATGCGAAATTTCGCCTCCACGAACGGCGCGAGGAGGACCAGCCCGTGCAGACGCCGGGCGAAAACCCGGTTCTGCGCCCAGCGGCCCGCGATCAGGCCGCCGAGGGAATGGCCCACGAGGAACATCGGTACGTCGGAGCTCCGGCGCTCCGCCCGTCGCATGAGCTCGTCGACCGCGCGCAGATGATCGGTCTCGAAGGAGCGGACGTGGCCTCTCCGGCCCGGTGACCTTCCGTGACCATACAGATCCACGGCGGCCACCTCGTAGCCCGCGTCGTTGGCGAAGCTCGCGAGTCCGGCGTACCGCCCGCCGTGCTCCGACAGCCCGTGAACGACGAGCAGAACGCCGCGCCCCCCGTCCTCGGCCGTCCAGAGGCGGTGATGCAGGGCCGACGACGGCGGCTCGGTCAAGACGTCCGATCCTCGACTCGACCGAGGCGCCCGAGGAGGTCGCGCAGCGCCGCGTCGACCGCCGCGGCGCGGATGGCCGTCCGGTCACCCGTCAGCTGGCGGCGGATCGCCGTCGTGCCGTCTCCCCCGGCGACGGCGATCCACACCGTGCCGACGGGCTTCTCCTCGCTGCCGCCGCCGGGGCCCGCGATCCCCGTGATCGCCACGCTCCACTCGGTTCCGGCGCGGCGGCGGATTCCCTCGGCCAGGGCGATAGCCACTTCCTCGGAAACCGCGCCGTGGCGGGCGACGAGGTCCTCCGGGACACCGGCCAGACGCTGCTTCGCCTCGTCGGCATAAGCGATCACGCCCCCCCAGAAGACATCCGAAGCCCCGGCTTCGGCGGTCAGCTCTCGACCCAACCATCCCGCGGTGCAGCTCTCGGCGACGGCCACGCTCTGGCCGCGTCGACGCATGACGTCGACCGCCCGACGAGCGAGCTCGGTCGCGGGCTCCGCGCCGGACCCGCTCATCGTCACGTGCCGACTCGCTCGGGAGGCGGGCGAAACGCTCGTACGTAGACGAAGAAGGAGTAGACCGTCAATGCGAGCGCCACGATCAGGCTGGTCGAGGTGAACCAACCGTGGAATGCGTCCCAAGCGGGACCGAGCGGCAGCCGTCCCCCGCCGGTCGTCACGGCGCTGCGATAGGCCAGCCAGAGGACCATCGAGCCGATGAAGACGTTCTGGGAGAACGCCTTGTACTTACCCGCCTTCTGCGCGGGCACCACGGTGCCACGCTGCGCCGCCCGCGTCCGAAGCCAGGTGACGACGATCTCGCGGCCGAAGAAGACGACCAGCACCCAGAGCTCGATACCGCCGAAGATCGGCAGTCGGCCGAGGGCCGGTTCCGCGTTAGTCAGCAGGTAGAACGGGACCAGGGTTGCCACGAGGAGAAGCTTGTCGGCGATCGGGTCCACCAGTTTGCCGAAATCGGTGATCTCCCCCCGCTGGCGGGCGAGAGCTCCGTCGACGAGGTCCGAGAGCGCCGCGACGAGGAAGACAGCCATCGCGAGCAGGCGGCTCCCGACGCCGGGCTGGAAGAGGAGCAGGGCCGTGACCGGTGCGAGCACGATGCGCAGGATCGTGATCGCATTCGGCAGGTTCACGCGCCGGATCGCTCCTCCGCGGCGGCGGAGAGATTTCGCACGACCATCGAGCAGACGGCGGTCAGGGCCTCGACCACCCCTTCGCCGCGTATCGCCACCGTCTCGAAGCTGGTCCCCGTCTGGCCGGTCGGCAGCAGCTCCGAGACCAGCTCGTCGGCATCGACGGCGCCGGGAACGTCGCGGCGGTTCAGTTGCAGGACGAGAGGAAGGTCGGGCTCGCCGGTGGCGACGAGATGGCGGCGCAGGGATTCCAGCGCGGAACGATTCTCCGCTCGACGATCGGGCGCGCTGTCGGCGACGAAGACGAAGCCGTCGGCGCCGCGCAACAGTGGCAGTGTGTCTTCGCCGAGATGCTGGGCGCCGGGAAGCCCGATCAGGTGAACCCGGACGGGGATGCCGTCCAGGGCGCCCATCTCGACGCTCAGAAAATCCATCAGGAGGGTCCGGCCGCTGCCGTCGGAGGGCGCGAGCAGCGGTCCGCGCGTCTCGGCGTCGAGCCGGTCCGCGATCGCGCGCAGGCTCTCCGTCTTTCCGCTTCCTCGGGGGCCCCAGTACACGATGCGGGTCACGATCTCACGTACCGACCGACCGGCCCGCGTCATCCCCTCAAGCCCCTTCCGATTCTTCGGAAGCCAGCTCGGCTTCCATCGTCGCGAGGATGCCGGCCGCGCGCTTACGGAGCAACGGGCGCTCTTCCCACGCGAGGTAGTCGCGAAGCAGCAGGACGTTGTCCACCGCCGGCTGGCCTTTCAGGTAGCCGAGGGCCGCGAGCCGGCGAAGGGGCTGGGAGCTGAACAGCTCACGCTGATGGCGGGCCATCTGGTCGCGGGCCAGCCACACGCCGGCCACACCGAGCGCCGCGGCCCCGACCAGTATGCCGAGCCCGATCCTGGCCAGCCGCCCGATCCATTCATCCGACTCGTCGCGAAGAACGACGACTTTTTCTGGCATCTACATCTCCCTGCGTCCCGAAAACGCTTCCGCGATCGTTACACCGTCGGCATACTCCAGGTC
>CAZOEX010000071.1:0-9613 GCA_964578925.1 uncultured Gemmatimonadota bacterium
GACCGGTACCGCCGGGACCGCGACAGGTGGCGTGACCGCGGACGCGACCGCTGGCGTCACCGCAGTCGGGGTCCCCGTATCGGCATCACGATCAACATTCTCCCGCGAGGTCATCGCCATCTCCGGATCCGCGGCCGGGATTACTGGTATCATGCCGGAGCATTCTACGACCGATACGATCGAGGCTATCGCGTGGTGGTCGCGCCGATCGGCGCCGTGATCCGCGTGCTGCCGCCGGGCTACGACGCCATCTGGTTCCGGGGCGAGCGGATCTTCTATTACGACGGCGTCTTCTACCGCGCCAACCGCTACGGACCCGGCTATCGAGTCATCCGCGCACCGTACGGCATCGAAGTGCCGTATCTGCCCGCGGGAACCTCCGAGCTCTGGCGCGACGGCACGCGATACTACCATTCGCACGGCGTGCACTACCGGCCTGTGCACCGTTCGGGTGTCACCTTCTTCCTGAGCGTGCGGCTGTGAGGGTCACGGGCATCGGCTGAACGCTGTCCTGGACAGCCGCCCGGCATCACCGCGAACGGGGAGCCCCGCGCTCCCCGTTCGCGTTTTCGGCCACGGTTCACGACCATGTCGGGCGAGCGCGTGCGACCGGGACGTGAGTTTGGACGGAGGAGAATCGATGGAGTCGGGCGGGGAGGAGCAATCACAATCAGGCGGTGGATCGCAGCGGAGAGCAGGTGCTGAGAGAGGCGTGCGCGGCATCACCCACTCGGTGCTCAGGATCGGCGCCGGATTGCTCTTCTTCATGCACGGCGCGCCGAAGCTCGCCGGCTGGGGCGCCGGGCCGTACAGCCTCGACGCCTGGCGAGGGCGGAAGTGAGCACTCCCCTGGCCCTGGCGGCCGTGATCGTCATGGCCCTCTCCCTCCTGCTCATTCCGGTGGGGTTGCCGGGCCTGTGGGTGATGGTGGGCATCGCCGCGCTCGGGCTGATCGCCGGCGAGATCTCCCTCGGGATCTTCTTTCTCCTGTTCGGGCTCGCGGTCGCGGCCGAGCTGATCGAGTGGGCCGCCGTCGATCGACTGGGCCGCAAGTTCGGCGGTTCCACGCGCACGTTCTGGGGCGCCCTGATCGGCGGCGGGATCGGCGTACTCGTTGGGGCGCCCGTCCCGGTCGCGGGCTCCCTCATCGGCGCGTTCGTCGGCACACTCGGGGGCGCCGTACTCGCGACATGGCTCGAGACGCGCCGCCTGGCCGACTCGGTTCGAGCCGGCTGGGGCGCGATGTTGGGACGGGCCGTCGCCGTCGGCGTGAAGGTGTTCGTCGGCCTCGTGATCCTGGTTCTGGGCGGCGGGGCGCTGTTGATCCGCTAGCTCCGGGTTTCATCACATGTCGAGGACATCCATGACGCGATGCGATTGGCCGGGCGACGATCCCCTGATGATCGAGTACCACGACGAGGAGTGGGGCGTCCCCGTGCACGACGACCGGCTTCTCTTCGAATACCTCGTGCTCGACGCTTTCCAGGCCGGGCTGAGCTGGCGCACGATCCTGCACAAACGGGAAAACTTCCGCGCGGCATTCGAAGGCTTCGATCCGGAACGTATTGCGCGCTACGGCGACGCCGAGCGGCAGCGGCTGCTGAACGACGCGGGTATCGTCCGCAACCGGCAGAAGATCGACTGCACGATCACCAACGCCCGCGAATTCCTGCGCCTGCAGGAGACACACGGGTCCTTCGACGCCTGGATCTGGCAATTCACCGACGGACGGACGATACGGAACGAGTTCGAGGCGCAGGACGACGTCCCGGCGACGAGCCCCGAATCCGACGCGATGAGCGCCGCACTGAAGGCGGAAGGATTCAAGTTCGTCGGATCGACGATCTGCTACGCGTTCATGCAGGCGGCCGGAATGGTGAACGACCACGTGACGTCCTGCTTTCGTCACGCGGAGGTCGCCCGGAGCTGACGGAACGGCTGCTACGAGACGATCGCGGTCGCCCCGGCGCGGCGCGGATCGGACGCGGCTCGGAGCCCCTCCTCCCCCGACCATGAAGCGACGCCCACACCGCCGAAGTACATCGAGGGGCCGTCGAAGAGCCGCCACGGGAGGTCTCCGGTGGACGGCTGCGGGACCCCCGGCTCGGCGGCCACCCGCGGTCCCTTTTCCGTCGGCTCCACGTGCAGCCGGGGATGGTCGACCGCTTCCTGCAGCGGCATCCCCCCCGAGACGTGGTTCACGAACACCTGGAGGATCGCAGTCGTGATGCGATCCGCTCCCGGCGACCCGATCGCCAGCACGTCGCCGCCGGGCGACCGGGCGACGCTCGGCGCCATGTTCGACACGAGGCGGGCACCCACCGGCCAGGCGTGCAGTCCCCGGCGGTTGAGCTCCACTTCGCCGAGACAGTTGTTCATCCAGAGTCCCGTGCCCGGGACCATGACGCCCGATCCGTAGCCCGCCGAGAGCGTGATCGCGCAGCCGAGGCCTTCCCCGTCGACGGCGGACGTATGGACGGTGGACGGGGAGGCGAATGCCGCCCGGAGCTCGTCGAGCGCCGCGACGACGTCTTGCCGGAGGTCGACCCGTTCGCGCCGAAACTCGAGGACCCGGGCCTGTACGTCGATGAGATGGGCCACGTCCTCTCGCGTCCAGGCTCCGCGGGGGCGGCCCTCCATCAAACCGAGCATCGCGCCGAGGGTCACGCCGCCGATCGCGGGCGGCGGATTCGTCGCGACCCTCCACCCATCGACCGACCCCGTCAGCGCCGGACGGACGACCGCCTCATAGGCGACCAGGTCCTCCACCGTGACCAAGCCGCCGTTCGCCTGCATGTCGGCCGCGATGGCCCGGCCGATCTCCCCGGTGTAGAAGTCCGACGCCCCGTACCGGGCCAGGCGCTCGAGACTCTCGGCGAGGTGCTCGACGTGGATCGTCTCGCCCTGGGCCCTGAGCGACCCGTCCTCCCGATGCAGCGGCTTCCGGCTGTCGGGATGCCAGCCGAACACGGGTTCGGCCGAGTACTCGAGGTAATGTCGTGATGGAGCGGTGAGGGGAAACCCGTTCCGCGCCAGCTCGATCGACGGTTGCAGGAGAACACGCCAGGGAATGCGACCGAACCGCTCGGAGGCCTGCGAGAGCGCCGCCGGCCCGCCCGGTGTCCCGACGGAGCCGTAGCCGACGTGAAGGGTTACGCCACCCCCGTACTCCAGGTAGACTTCGGTCGTCCCGGTGCCGAATCGATCGCGCGGGAGGCCACGACCGGGCATCTCGATGTATCCGTCGATCGTGACGGGGTCGGCATCCGGTTGCCATACGGTCACGAAACCGCCGCATCCCGGAGCGCAGATGCCCGGCTCCGCGATGGCGCCGGCCCAGGCGGCGGCGATGGCCGCGTCGACGGCATTGCCGCCCTCGCGCGCGATGTCCGCTCCCGCATCCGCCGCCATCTTCGTGCTGGAGGCGATGGCTGTCCCGCCGGCCCGTTTCATGGCATGAGGTTAGGGACGGCGGCCTGCAGCGTCCACATTCCGATCGAAACGGAAGCGGGCCGCGCACGTGGAACGAGCGCGGCCCGCAATCCTACGTTTTGGCCAGTGATCGCAACGTTCAGATCACCGGCGCGTAATCAGGGCGTCGGAAGGTCCTCGGGCGGACCGGCGCCTCCCGGCGGACCGGCAGGCACGTCCTGGGGAATGCCGCCCGTACCGACGGTTCCATCCACGTCCCCCGCCCCGAAGACGCCATCGGGAGCGGCGTCGGCCGCCACGCCTGCGCGCGCCGAAAGGTTCGCTAGCGCCTCCGGCCCTCTGGCCAACGCTTCCTCCACCTGGATGAGAGCCTCCTCCGGAACCGTACCCGCCATCACCAGGTGGGAGAGCGCCGCGATCGCGACGGCGCGACGTTCCTGCGGAGCGGTCGTGCTGATCTCCTGCAGCACGGCCTCGCTGACCCCGCCCTCGAGCGCATCGGCGCCGACGGACAGATCGGCGGTACTCGCGCTTTCCACGCCGGCTGCCTCCATGGCGGCCGAAGCTCGGATCAGGGCATCGGTGCGCCGCTGAATCGCGGCCTCGATGACGTCCATCGGAATTCCCTTGGCCTGTCCCTCCGCGAGCTTGCTCTCGAGCAGCTCTACGGGGATTCCGGCCGCCTCGGCGCGGGTGAAAGCGTCGGCGGCGACATCGGCTTCCTGGGCCGCGAGGGGCGCGGCGCCAAGCGCGAGCGCCGCAGCCGCGGTCCCTATGGTCATCCTCTTCAGCCTGTTTTTCATGGTCTTCTCTCCTGTCCTTCGTCCAACGTATGCTCCGGGTACTTCATCCGTTCTTCATGAGGTCGACGTATGGGCCCGTTCATCCGTCACGTGGAGCCCGAGATCGCTCATGGTCCGTATGCGTCCAGCCGATCCTGCAACTCCTCCCGGGCGCGTTTCACCCGCATCTTGAGCGCGCTCTCCGACGCGCCGAGGCGCTCGGCCATCTCCGGATAGGTCAACTCCTCCTCGTGATACATCACGAAAGCCTCCCGCAATAGGGGCGACAGCGCCTCCAGCGCCCGAGCGAGGGCCGCCCGCAGATCGGACTGTTCGGCACCTCGTCCGGGATCGGCTGCGTCGGCCGGGAGTTCTTCGAGTACCTCGGGTCCTTCGGACTTCGATCGCGGGCTGCGCAGGTAGTCGTAGCATCGGTTGCGGACGATGTGAAAGCACCACGACGCGAAGCGCTCGGGATGCTCGCAGCTGTCGAGCTTCTCGTAGGCGGTGACGAAGCTCTCCTGCACGATGTCCTCGGCCACTGCCTCGCTGGAAACCATACGCATGGCGTAGAGCAGGTAGGGGCGCTGGTATCGCTCCACCAGATGTCCGAAGCGGTCACCCTGCCCGTTCAGCACCTCCCGGATGAGCCGGGCGTCCGATGGATCGTCGGACGGGGACGCGGAACCGTTGCGACTCACGAAACCACCAGGATCATGACCCAGCCGCCCATTCCGTCCGGACGCCGGCCGGGCAGGTCCTCGGGGACGAACCAGTCGCCCGACTCGTCGACGAAGGCCAGTTCGTAGTAGCCCGGGGGAAGATCGAGAGTGATGGTCCAATCATCGCCGCTTCGGGTCATCGGCACCGGTTGCCAGCCGTTGAACGATCCCCCCACGGAGAGTGCGCCTCGTCCTCGTTCCGCCGGCACGCGCAGCTGCACGCCGTCCGTGTCGTACTGCGGAAGGCCGGCGGCGGCGTCTCGCCCGGGCCGATCGGCGAAGCGGTACCGGAGCGAGATCGACCATGTATTTCGCGGCGGAGTCTCGAAGAGCGGGTCCCCGGACGCCCGACCCACGGTCACCCGGGCGGCGAAGTCGGCGGTCAGGTCGAGAGAGCCGCCCAGGTACCAGCCCGTCTCCTCGAGCGCGTCGCCCTGCCAGCGGTCGACGGACGCCCAGAAGCCACCATGGTCGTGGCGAACGTGCAGGGTCGCCTCTCCGTGCGGCCACGAGCGGGAATCGAAATAGAGGACTTCACCGCGGGCCCTGAGCGTCACCCGTCGCCCCGGTGTCACGATCAGGTCGCCTGCCGCGACGCCAGCAGTGCGGCTCGTCGACGTCCCCGCTGCGCTCGTTCCCGCGATACGCACTCCGCCACCCAGGCGTGCGCGGAGATTCCGGTCGGAATACGCGGCGTACGGCTCCGCGAGGAGCAACCCGCCGCTGCCGTCCAGCTCTGCGAGCGGATCGTGATACAGGAAGCCACGAGCGAGGAGATCGGGTTGGAATCCGAACCCACGGCCCGCCGCCCCGCCGACGAAAGGGGAAGTCGCCAGCTCGACGAGCCCCCAGGTGAGATCCTGGCCGGAACGCGCCGGAATGCCGCCGGTCAGCAGCAGGCGTCCGGAATCGGTGAACCCCTGCAGGCCGAGCTGCAGGCTCTGTACGGAGGCATCCGTCGTGGCGTCGATGTCCTCCGAAGCACCCCAGGAGGCCGACGCATACCACTGCGCCGATGCCGACCCGGCATCAGCGAGGCAGGCGCACGCAACCGTCGCGGCCACGACGGCCGCCCGTATGCCGGACCCGCCGACTACCGGTACCGTCTCGTTCGCTCTCAACTATTCGCGACGACCAGGGAAAGGCGACTGTTGAATCCACCGAATCCGTCCGCCACGCGGGGCGCCGACGGATCGGTCACCCACCGCGAGCCGTCCACGCGGAAGGCGTAGTCGTGCACCCCGGGCCGCAGCGGCACGAGCGCCATCCAGCGGCCGTTCCCGATCGGATCGAGCTCGATTTCCGGCGACCAGTCCGAGAAGGAGCCGGCGAGCCGTACGCTCTCCGCCCCCGGAGCGGTGAGCTCGAAGCGCACGAACACGGCCGGATCGGCACCGGCGGCCGTTGCTGCCGGATCCCGGTCGATCGAAGCGAGCGAAGCGAGATCCCACTGCGAGGCGGCGAACAGCAGAAGGAGGATCGCCGCCAAAGCGGTGACCGGCCGCAAGGCGAAGGAAACCTGTCGCTTGCCCAGCAGCCAGCCGGCGAATCGTCGCAGGCCGAACCCCGCCTCCGCCGCCGGAGCATCGGCGCCTGCCTCGATCCTGGTCATCACGGCCGAACTCAGGTCGGCATGCCGGGTCTCCGCTCGCTCGTTCTTCAGTTCTTCGACGAACGCCTCCATCCGCCGGGCTTCCGCGGCCTCGGAATCCGTCAGCTCCGAGAGCGGAAGCTCGCCGTCCAGGTATGCGTGCACTCGTTCGTTCATTGGTCCGGTCCGTTCGTTTGCTGTACCCTGAGAGCAGGCTCGGTGCGGGAAGCTCCCGAAGAATCGACGTATGGGACGCCCCAACCGTCACAATCGAAGACTCGTGGTCGTTCGGCCATGGTGGCAAGGAGGGATGATGATGAATCGACTTCGGTGGGGTGGAATCCTGGCGGCGATCGGCACACTCGTGATCGGCCTCGTCGTGACCTCGCGTGCGGAGCCCGCTCCGGTGGATCCGAACGACGGAACGTTCGCCTTCGTGAACGTCGCGATCGTGCCCATGGACGCCGAGCGCGTGCTCGAGAACCGGACGGTCGTGGTCACCGACGGGTGGATCGCTCGAATCGGGCCGACCGACGAGATCGAGGTGCCGGACGACGCGACGCGAATCGACGGGGAAGGCCGGTACCTGATGCCCGGCCTTGCCGAGATGCACGCCCACATCCCCGGTTCCAACGCCCCGGAACCCTATCTCGAGAACACGCTCTTCCTCTATCTCGCGAACGGCATCACGACGATCCGGGGGATGCTCGGGGAGCCGGCCCATCTCGAGCTCCGCGAGCGCGCCGAGCGAGGCGACATCGTCTCGCCCCGCATCTACACGTCGGGCCCGAGCCTGAACGGCAACAGCGTGAGCTCTCCCGAACAGGCCCGACGGATGGTGCGGAAACAGGCGGCGGTTGGCTACGACTTCCTCAAGCTGCACCCCGGCCTCACCCGCGCCGAGTTCGACGCGATCGACGCGGCCGCGGACGAGGCGGGCATCGATTTCGCGGGCCACGTCTCGCAGGACGTCGCGCTCGCGCGAACGCTCGAGGCGCGGCAGGCGACGATCGATCACCTGGACGGCTACGTGGAGGCGATGGCGGGTCCGGGAGCACCGGAGTCGCAGTTCTTCGGCTTCAATCTCGTCGGTCAGGCCAACCTCGAAAAGCTTCCCGCTCTCGCCCGCGAGACGGCACGAGCCGGGGTGTGGAACGTCCCCACCCAGGCGCTCTTCCCCGACTTCTTCGGCGACCCGGAAGTTCTGCGCCGGCGACCGGAGGTGCGCTACGTGCCGCCCCAGATGGCGGACGGATGGGCGAACGCGGTGCGCCAGCAGCAGTCGAATCCCCTCTTTTCACGCGAAGGCGGATTGCGGTTCCTGGAAATCCGGCGGGAAATCCTGAAGGCGCTGCACGACGCCGATGCCGGCATCCTGCTCGGAAGCGACGCCCCGCAGGTCTTCAACGTGCCCGGATTTTCGATGCACGAGGAGCTGGGAGAATACGTGCTTGCCGGCCTCACGCCGTACGAGGCGCTGAAGACGGGCACCGTGAACGTCGCCGTCTTCTACGACACCGAGGCGGAACGGGGCACCGTGGCGGAAGGCAAGGTGGCGGACCTCGTGCTCGTCCGCGGCAATCCACTGGAGGATGTCGCGCACGTCCGGGATCCCGCGGGCGTCATGTTCCGGGGACGGTGGCTGTCGGGAGAAGCGATCGACGAGCGGCTCGAGGCAATCGCGAAGGACTACCGCGACTAGAAGCCGGTCACGGCCGGGCCACTTCCTCGCGAACGGCTCAGTCCAGGTGCAGCAAGTCGCGTCGGGGCTGCGCGTTGTGGACCAGCAGCACTGTGCCGACCGCCTCCACCATTTCCTGCAGCCGTTCCCCGTAGCTCTCCAGGTCCACCGCCGGCCGCTGCATGCCGATCAGGGTGAGGTCGGTGGCGCGACTGTGGCGCGAGATGAGATCGGAAATCGGGCGGGACGGATCCGTTCGAACGATGATCTCGGGCGTCGCGTCGACACGGACGTCTTCGAGAAGCTCCGCCATGTGATCGCGGGAAGGTTCGACCCCCTCGGCGGAATCGACGATGCGAAGCACACGCAGCTGCGCCCCGCCCCACACCGCGTTGAGCCGGACGACGTGGGCGAGCAGGAGCATCAGGTCCGCGTTGCCGCCACGTCCGCCCCACCAGACGTCGATGGACGAAGTGTCGCCGAAGCCGCGATCGGAATCGACGTGCAGGAACATCGTCGACTTGCTCAGGTCCGTCAGATCGCGCATGACGTCCAGCAGGGTGGCGCGTCCGGCCGGCGTGCGACTCCAGCCCATCAGCACGGCATTCGCCTCCAGCTTGCCGATGCCGTGCGCCTGTACGACCGAGACGGCCCCCCGGGCGAATTCGGGCACGATCTGCGCTTCGGCGAACGCGGCCATCCGCCGGTCCCGGATGTAGGCGCGGATCCGATTCTGCGCCGTTTCGCGGAGCAGCGGCTTATTCGGCTGATCGACGGCGCCGGTGATCAGCTGCGAGAAGGTGACGATCCCGCGGCCGCGCCCCAGCCACTCCGACAGCGTTACGAGCTGCTCGCGATTGTGGGGCTGGCCGGTGAACACCATCAGGTTCGGCCGCCAGTTGCGAACGTCGGACGTGGTTTCCGGCTGCCGCTCGAGGTTGAGGAGCGAGTAGCGGGCGAGCGACGTCCATATCCCGTTGCGTACGTCGTCCCAGGAGCTGCCCATGCTGCGGTGGCTGAGCGCGAAGAAGATCCCGTAGGAGACGAGGATGGCGCCGACCGTGGCCGGGGCGTGGATGAGGAACATGGCCCCGTAGCAACCGAGCGCCCCGAGCAGCGAGATCCACAGCGGAATGTTGAAGCGAGGACGGAAGCTTGGATTGCCGACCATCCGCTCGATCGCCCCCACCAGGTTCACCATCCCGTACGTGTTGAGGAAGAACATCGTGATGATCGGCGCGACGAAATCGAGGTCTCCCATCCAGATCACCGTGACGGCGATCGCGCCGGTGATGAGGACGGCCATCCGCGGCTCGGTGGGACTTCCCAGGTTCGACGCGATCCAGCGCGGCACGACCCGGTCGCTCGCCACCGCCTGGAGCGTGCGGGGCGCCGCGAGCACGCT
>CAZOEX010000072.1:0-9558 GCA_964578925.1 uncultured Gemmatimonadota bacterium
AGAGGATGCGAATCCATGGCTCAACTTGATGCTGGCAATTACACATCCGGCCCGTCCTGATGAGGCTTCGAGCAGGGAACGAGCACTGATCGCCTACATGCGGGGCGGGGCCTACGCCGGCCTCGCCGAGGACGAAAGAGGTTCGCTGGCACCGGGTAAGCCGGCGGATCTCGGGGTATTGGACCGGAATGTGCTCACTGTACGGGCCGAGGAGCTGCCCGGCACGCGTAGCGTCATAACGCTCGTGGGTGGCGAGATCGTCCACGAGACCCGGGTACTTGCACACAGGAGGCGCGCAGGTGATGGAAGAACGGCGATTCGTCGATCACTACGAAGTTCTGCAGTTGAACCAGAACGCGGATGCGGAGACCGTGGAGCGCGTCTACCGGATCCTCGCGAAGCGCTTCCACCCCGACAACGCCGGCACGGGCGACGGAGAGCGCTTCCGAAAGGTAAGGGAGGCGTACGAGGTCCTGTCGGATCCGGAGCGCCGGGCGAAGTTCGACGTTCGGTACGACGAGCAACGGGGCCTGCGCTGGCAGATCTTCGAGCAGAATACGGCGCTCGACTCACAGGCGCAGGATCGGCGCATCTTCAACGGCATGCTCTCCCTTCTCTACGCCGCACGTCGCCGCAATCCCGCATCGGGCGGTCTCGGATCGATCCAGGTCGAGGAGATGCTGGGAGTGCCCCGGGAGCACCTCGAATTCCCGATCTGGTACCTGAAACAGAAGGGCCTCATCGAGACCCTGCAGAGCGGGGAGCTCGCCATCACGATCGAGGGAATCGACAGCCTCCAGTCCAGGGAGATGGCGCTGCCCGACAATCGCCTGATCGAAGAGAAGACAGGCGGTGGAGACGCCACTCCGGATGAGCCGACGGTGCGATATGTCGAAGAGCCCAGGGCGCCCGACGCGGCGGCTGCCGGTTAACCGGCCGCTGCCGTCGCAGCGCCCCGCCCGACGTTGACTGTCCGTTCGGCGGCCGCGAAGGCGCTCCTCCTCGCGGTCGGCGTCGTTCTCGGTCTCGTGCTGGCCGAACTGCTGGTGCGGGTAGCCGCCCCACAAATCTACCCGGTTCATCCGCCCGGCATGTACGTCGAGGACGCCGAGCTGGGCTATGCGCTCACTCCCGGCTTCGAAGGTGTGCTCGAGCGAAGTGAGTTTCGCGACACGATCACCGTGGGGCCCGCCGGCTTCCGCGGTGTGCACGTGGCCGGCGATGCCGGAGCCTCCGACTCGCTCACGATCTTCGTACTGGGAGACTCGCAAGCCTTCGGCTTCGGAGTATCCGGGGACGAGACGTTCTCCGCCCGACTCGCGACCCTGATCGCGGAGCGTCGGCCGGCCACAGCAGTTCGCGTGGTCAACGGCGGTGTACCCGGCTACGGAACCGCCGACCAGCTGGCGATGCTACGGTCACGCGGGCCTGAAATCCAGCCGGATGTGGTGGTCGTCCAGTTCCTGTCCATCAACGACCTGCAGGAGAATTCTGCACCTGCCGGCGAATGGGCCGCCATCGAGGATGGGATGCTCGCCAGCCGCGATGCCGACGCCTTCTCGGACACGCCCTGGCTGACTCGTGCGCATCGCTGGCTCACGGGGCACAGCCATCTGGCGCACCTGGTCTCGAATTTGGCGGGCTACTGGATGACCCGTTACGGTCTCGTGGATGCTCGGGGTACGTTGTGGGGTGAGGCCTTCAGCGCCGAGCAGGCGCGTTTGGGCCGGCGCCTGCTGTCGGACGTGGCGCACGTCGCGGACTCCCTCGGTGCGCGTACGCTGTTCCTCTATACGACCGGACAGATTTCAGTCATCCAGGACGAGTACGAGACGCTCCCCTCCCGGACCGTGGTCGCCGAGGCGGCCGATCGAGCCGACGTCCCGTGGGTCGACGTCACGGATCGCCTGCGGCAACGGTCGGACCGGGGCACACTGTACTATCCCGTCAACGGACACTGGACAGCTGCCGGGCATCGGGCCGTCGCCGAGATCGTCGCCGACCAGCTCGATCAGATGGGGGTGCGTCCGTGAACCCCACGTACGTCCTGGGGCTGTCCGCGTTCTACCACGACAGTGCGGCTTGTCTGCTGACCGATGGTGAGCTGACGGCGGCAGCCCAGGAGGAACGGTTCACGCGAAAGAAGGGGGATGCGTCCCTGCCGGTATGCGCCGCGCAGTACTGCCTCCGGGAAGCCGGAATCGGGATCGACGACATCGACTACGTGGGCTTCTACGACAAGCCGCTCCTGAAGTTCGAGCGTATCCTCGAGACATATCTTTCGATCGCACCGCGGGGTTTCCGGTCGTTCCTGAAGGCTGGTCCCCTCTGGATCAAGGAGAAGCTCTTCATGGCGCGGGACGTCCGGGAGGGACTCGGCTTCGAGGGCGAGTTGCTGTTCGTCGAGCATCACGAGTCGCATGCGGCGAGTGCCTTCCTGCCGTCACCATTCGAGGAGGCGGCGACCCTGACGATAGACGGCGTCGGCGAGTGGGCTACGGCCTCGATCGGCATTGGGAGGGGCAATGATCTGGAGCTGATCCGGGAGCTGCACTGGCCGGACTCCCTCGGCCTCCTGTACTCCGCGTTCACCTACTTCACGGGCTTTCGGGTGAATTCGGGCGAGTACAAGGTGATGGGTCTCGCGCCCTACGGGGAGCCGCGCTACGTGGACCGCATCCTCGACGAGCTGATCGATCTCCGGGAGGACGGTTCGTTCCGTCTGAACCAGGACTACTTCGACTACCTCGGTGGGTTGACGATGACCAACCGGCGTTTCGACGACCTGTTCGACGGTCCGCCCCGCGAGCCGGAGGCGAAGATCACGCGACGAGAGATGGACCTGGCTCGCTCCATCCAGGAAGTGTGCGAGGAAGTCATGCTCCGCATGGCGCGCTCGGCGTACGCGGAGACCGGGCTTCGGAACCTCTGCCTCGCCGGGGGCGTGGCGCTCAACTGCGTGGGCAACGGCCGGATCCTCAGGGAGGGGCCCTTCGAACGGATCTGGATCCAGCCTGCGGCGGGTGACGCGGGGGGAGCGCTCGGTGTCGCCCAGCTCATCTGGCATCGCCACCTGGGACATCCGCGAAGCGTCGACGGGCACGACGCCATGCAGGGCGCCTACCTCGGACCGTCGTACGACGGCGCGCAGATAGAAGCGCTCCTCGACGCAGAGGACGCGATCTACGAGCGGCCGACCGAGGACGAGCTCATCCGCAGCGTGGCCGCCCATCTGGCCGACCAGAAGGTCGTCGGCTGGTTCGACGGCCGCATGGAGTTCGGTCCGCGCGCCCTCGGATCACGCAGCATCCTGGGGGACCCGAGGAGCCCGGAGATGCAGTCGAAGATGAACCGAAAGATCAAGTTCCGGGAGAGCTTCCGGCCGTTCGCGCCGAGCGTTCTGGAGCATCGGCGCACGGATTATTTCGATCTCGACGCCTCATCGCCGTACATGCTCCTGGTCGCTCCGGTTCGTCAGGAGCGGCGGATCCCGCCGGACGAGGCCGAAGCGGGGAGCGCGGCCGACCTGTCCACGCCGGAGGGCTTCGAGTTGCTGCGGAAGCCCCGCTCGGACATCCCGGCGGTGACCCATGTCGACTATTCGGCCCGTGTCCAGACGGTGAGCCGGGACCGGAGTCCCCGGTACTTCGAGCTCATCCACCGGTTCGAAGAGTTGACCGGCTGTGGCCTGCTGGTGAACACGTCGTTCAACGTCCGCGGCGAGCCCATCGTTTGCACGCCCGAGGATGCGTGGCGCTGCTTCATGCGCACCGACATGGACGTCCTCGTGCTGGGCTCGTACCTGCTGCGCAAGGAAGACCAGGCCGAATGGACGGAGCAAGGAGACTGGCGTGACGAATTCGTCCTCGACTGATTTCACGGCGGACGACGGTCGTCGATTCGGGACGCAGGTAGGCCTCGCCTTCCTGGTTCTCGGTGCGATCCTGCTCTGGCGCGGGCATTCGACCCCGGCCGCGGCAGCGGGCGGGGTCTCGGTCGGTCTCGTGCTGGCCGCCCTCGTTCGACCGGCGGCCCTGGGGCCCGTCTATCGCAAGTGGATGGCGCTGGCGCTCGTCATCTCCAGGGTGACGAATCCGATATTCCTGGGGATAGTCTACTACTGCGTCCTGACTCCAACCGGCCTCGTCATGCGGGCCATCGGCCACAAACCCATCGTGCACGAACCCGACGCGGACGATAGCTACTGGATCCATCGGGAGCACACCCGAACGCGCGACATGCGCCGCCAGTTCTGAGGAGAAGACCGATGGAAGTATGGAAGGAACTGTGGGCGTTCATGAAGGAGCGGAAGAAGTGGTGGTTGCTTCCGCTGCTGGTCATCCTGATGGCAGTGGGCCTGCTGCTCGCCTTCGCCCAGGGTTCGGCACTCGCGCCGTTCATCTACACCGTGTTCTGATTCGGGTACCGACGCACGACGGGGGAGGCACCCGAAGGGCCCTCCCCCGTGTCGGCTCCACGGGGCACGAAGGCCCCGCGATGATCCTGGAGCGTCAGGTCGCCTCAGTATTCGTCGCCGGTTTCCTTCTCGGCCTTCGCCTCGGCTTCGACAGTCTCCTCGACCGTAATCTCCGCCGCGCAGCTGGCGCCGGCTTCGTTCTTGAGCGTGATCTCGTAGGTACCGACCGTCGCCTCACTGGCGTCGAGCCAGAAGACGGAGGCGTTCTCGGCCTCGACAGCCGCCTCGGCTTTCGCTTCACCCTCGACCTCTTCGGTCAGTTCGACCGCCTCGTCGGCTTCGGCAGCCGCCTCGTCGGCCATCTCGGCCATCTCACCCTCGGCCGGCTTCTCGTTGGTCACCAGCGCCAGGCCGCTCTCGGCCGACGTCTCGATCGCGACGATCTGGCCGAACGGTTCGGCGAACGTCGCCTTCGCGGCGACCTTCTCGCCCGCGTGGATCGGGGCGATCGTGGCGGTGCACACTTCGGGCGTCTCGGCCTCCGGAGCCTCCGCTTCCTGCGCGCCCGCGGTCAGCGGGAGGAGGAGAACGAGGGCGGCCCCTGCAATTGCCGTCATCAACTTCTTCATCTTGCGTGTCCCTTTCGGTTGGGTCGAAATGGCGGCGCGAGTCGGTGCCCGCGACCGCCTAGAAGTTCTCGACCATCAGTAGGGGCAATCGGCGTTCCACGCGGGCTCGAAACGGGGTCGCGGCTGCAAGTTCCTTCGTGACAGGAAGCTACGTCGAAGGCCCGGCCGATCGACGAGCGAGGCGCACCCGGGGTCCGCGCCCTGAGCCGGGAAATTTTCCCGGCGAGCGTCGGGGGTTCGTCAGTTGGCCGAGGCGTCGGGGCCGGGAATTCGGCTGTAGTCGACGACCTCTTCGACGGCGCCGGTCTCGGCATCTTCCCGCCGGAGCAGTCGGCGCGGCACGTCGAGGGTGAAGTAGTGACGCTCGTTGACGAGGCCGCTCGCCACGTCGACGACGAGTGCGCGGCGAGCCCGGTCGTCCGTTTCGATGGTCGCCCGGTCCCGGATGTCGAATCGGTCGATCCGCATCTCGGCGGAGGGAGAATCGAAGGTATGGAGCTCCATGCTCCGACCGATCAGCCGGTCGGCTTGCACCGCGAGCGTACCGAAAGCGACGTGACGCATCTCGCGCAGCACGGTGCCCGGGGGCACGTCGCGATCAATCTGGCGGACGACGCCGGCCTCGTCCGTCACCGTTCCGGTCACCCGGCCCTCGTCGAAACGCAGGTCGTACGCGGTGGTTCGCCAGTCGCCGTCGTCTCCGCTCGCCTGCCGAATCTCCCCGCGCGACGATACGGGAGCCAGGTCGTCGGCATGTACGAGGCTGCGATGTCGCGCCCGGCGAACCATGCGCGGAGACGCCGCCGAGTCGGCCTGGATCGTCGTTTCGCTCTCCACGTACCGCTCGATCCTGGGGGCACCGCCCGCGATGTCCTCGATTCGGCGATAGGTGACTCGTGTGCGGCGAACGGCGCCGTTGCCGACGTGCACCGCCAGCTCGAGCCGGTGGTCCTCGAAGGTCGAAAGGTCGAATTCGAGGCCGCGGTTCACACGGCCGTCGTCCGTCGACATCTCTTCCCCCTCGTCGTCCCGATCCTCGTGCGCCGCGAAGGCCGTCTCGCCGCCCAGGACCGCCAGCGGTTCGCCGTCGTCGATTTCCGCGAGCATGCCACGCGCGTAGTTGATCGGTACGGCGAAGTTCAGGTTCTGGCCGTTGCGGAACTGCGAGGCCGCGATGCCGAGGACGCGTCCGGCTCGATCCAGCACGGGTCCACCGCTCGAGCCCGTCGACGCCGGCGCGGTGATCTGCAGAAGACGAAAACCCTCGGGCTCGGTGCGCCGACCGCTCACGATTCCCGTCGATACGGTGTTCTCCAGGCCCATCGGGCTGCCGATGGCCACGACGTCGCTCCCGATGCGCACTCGATCCGAGTTGCCGAGCGGGAGTGTCGGCAGGGCGAAGCCGGAGATTTTGAGGATCGCCAGGTCACGGCGTTCGTCCGTCGCGAGTACTACCACCCGGTCGTATACGTCACCCGTGGACAGCTGGACCCGGGCGCTCGTCGCCTGACGAATCACGTGGTGGTTCGTCAGGATCAGACCGTCTTCCCGCACGAGGAAACCGCTGCCCTGGCGCGATCGATCGCCGGCCTCGACCTGGATCATTACGACCGCGGCCGTAGCTCGGGCCGACAGCTCCTCCAGATCGAGAGGCACCGACGCGCGGCGGTTCTCGCGGACGTCCTTCATTCCGTCGGCCTGCTCGGCCTCGTCCGCCCGATGTTGCTGAATCCCGACCGCGACGGACGCCGCTTCGGCCGTCGAGGGGGTGAATCCGGTCCCTGCCAGCGCCAGGACGGCGATGAGAATCGCGGCTCCTGCTTGCGAATTGACAGACGCGGGGATTGCCTGTCTTCCCCATCGCAGCCCAGATTTCACGCTGCCACCCTCCGTTCGCACCTGAACCCCTCCGTCATCGCGTCGCCTGTCCGGGAGCCATGCTATCCGTACGCACACCGGGTATCTCAAGATCCGCGCCGCCGCGCGCTCTCTCCACGGCCGGGTTGGAAGCGGAGCTCGCCGTCATTCCGACAACCCTGGCCGACCCCGCGTCACGCGCGCGCACTACGGCGCGATACATGCAGCATTCGTGCACGGGCGATCAAGGCATTTTTCCGGAGAGTGGGTTCTGGTCGAACGTGCAAAGACTCATGACGGTTGAGTCCGACTGGATGACGGCCGAGCGTCGAAGCGCGTTGTCACGATGGTGGCCGCGTCTACGGTGGTTGATCAGCCTGGGCCTGCTCGGCCTCGTCCTGTCCCAGATCGATCTCGTGCGGGTGGCCGTCGTCCTCGACGCCGCACGTCTCGAGCTCCTCGCCCTGGCCGTCGCGGTCTACTGCACTGGCCGGTTCTTCGCGGCATTTCGCTGGCATCTGCTGATCCGCGCCATGGACTCCGATGCGCCCTACATGGGTCTCGTTCGTCTGACGTTCATCGGGATGTTCCTCCATTTTCTCCCGGCGGGCACGGTGGCGCTGGAGGCGAGTCGGGTCGATGGCCTTCGTCGCGAGACCTCCGACCTGGCCGGTTCCGTGGCGTCGGTGCTGGCAGAGCGCGTATTCGGCATGTTCGCATTGATACTCGTGGCGCTCGTCGGACTCTCGTTGGCTCCGCCCGGTGTTCCGCCGACGCTGGCCCGTTTCGCGGGATTCGGGATGGCGCTGGCCGCCATCGGGAGCATCGCCGTAATGAGCCCTCGACCACGCCGCCTGCTCGACCGTGCGCTCGAAATCGTGGGACTCGACTCCGTTCGCACCCGATTGAAGAAGGTATACGTTCGCCTCGACACGATGCGGGAACACCCTGCGTTGCTCGCCTGGTCGATGGTCGCGGCCCTGTTCAACACTTCATTCCGAATTCTACCGGCCTTCCTCGTCGCCCTGGCTCTGAGCATCCAGGTTTCCCTGCCGCAGCTCTTCGTCATCGTGCCGATCATCGTCTTCGCCCAGCAGATTCCGATTTCGGTGGGCGGGCTGGGCGTTCGGGAGGTCGGGTGGGTGGCGCTGCTGGGTGTCATCGGCGTACCCGCGTCCGATGCCGTCGTGCTCTCTCTGTTGCTCGTCGGGGTCCTCCTGGTGGCGTCGCTGCCCGGAGCGTGGCTGTATGCGCGGCACGGCCTCGAGGCACCGGGACGCACGCAGGGCGCCTCGCCGGACGATCCACCGGGTAGCCGATAGTGTCGAGCTTCCGTGCGGAGGCTCGGATCCTTGCCCCCCGGCGTCTCGATGGGCAGTCTGGGCTGCGGCCCTTCTGCCGGCGTCCCATCGTAATCGATCATTGATCCAGAGGTACATGGACATCAGCGTCGTCATTCCCTGCTACAACAAGGAAGCCTATCTGGAGGAGACGCTCGAGTCGGTCTTCGCGCAGACGCTCGCGCCTCGCGAAGTGATCGTCGTGGACGACGGCTCGACCGACGCCTCCGCCGAAGTCGCGGAGCGCTTCCTCCCGGAGATCCGACTTCTGCGTCAGGACAACGCCGGGGAGTCCGTGGCCCGAAACCGGGGCATTGCGGAAGCGAAGCATCCCTGGGTAGCGCTGCTCGACGCCGACGACGTATGGGAGCCGGAGAAGCTGCAGCGGCAGGCAGCAGCCTACGCGAACTCCACGCGCGACGCGGTTTGTCTGTACACGGATGCCTATCATCTGCTACCGGAAGGTCGTGTGGAGATCGAACCCCAGCCGGAGCACGACCGCTCCGAGACCTTCGCGGTCGACATGCTGGTCGAGTGGACGGTGAACACATCGACGGCGGTGGTCTCTCGCGACGCAGCCCTCCGGACCCCCTTTCCAGAGGACGTTCGGGACAGCGAGGACGTCATCTTCTTCGCCTGTCTCCGCCGGATCGGGCCCTTCCTCCGGGTGCCGGAACCCCTCGTCGGCTATCGTCGGGGCCACGTTCAGCAGACACGCGGCATCCGGCACAGGTACCGATCCGTGAAGGCCCGGTACGAGTGGTTCGAGGCGCACGCCGACGAATTCTCTGAAGAGGAGGGCAACCGGATCCGGCGAGGACTGGCGGAGCAGCTCGTCTGGCCACACGAGGTGGCGCGCTGGAAGACTCGGGAGATCGGTTTGGTACGTGCCTGCCGGGAGCTGTACGATGAAATACAGCCGGATCCCGCAGAGCGTCCCACATCGTTCGAGACGATGCTGTTTCCGGGCTGGATGTACCGCCTCAGGGACCGGCTCCGCCAGGCGGCCGACGGGGTATCCGGGGGTGAAGCGTGAGCCGCCTGCCGTTTCGGTCCGGACCTTCCGAAGAGCCGACCACGGTCGTCCTGGAACCGGCCGGCAGGTGGCCGGGCGTGGACTTCGCCGAACTCTGGCGGTACCGCGATCTCTTCTTCTTCCTGGTCTGGCGCGACATCAAGGTCCGTTATGCCCAGACGGTGCTCGGCGCGCTGTGGGCCGTCTTCAAGCCCGTGATCACGATGGTCGTCTTCACGGTCATCTTCGGAGGCCTGGCCAAGATCGAATCCGACGGCCTGCCCTACGCCGTGTTCTCGC
>CAZOEX010000073.1:0-9548 GCA_964578925.1 uncultured Gemmatimonadota bacterium
GAACCAGCGGCCTCGGGATTAGGAATCCCGCGCTCTATCCGCCTGAGCTACGGGGCCGTAAGGACCGAACGCGTGGCGAATGCGCGTGAGAAAGTACTCGCCGGGGCAGTCGCGTGCCTCCCCGGAATGGTGCATCGTCCGGTCGGCCCCGAAGATAGACGAGCACGTAACCACGTCCCTCCGGCCCTCCCGACCGGCGAAGCGACCACCAGAAGTCCGGAGGCGACGATGGCCGAGTGCGGAGCCCGAAATTCGGAGGGAGCCTCCCGATGAGGATCCTCGTCGCCGGGTGCGGCTACGTGGGGAGCGAGCTCGGGCGGATGCTCGCCGCGTCGGGACATGACGTCTGGGGGCTGCGCCGATCGCCCGATCGGGTGCCGGCCCCCATCCGCGCCATCGGCGCCGACCTGACGGATCCGGGCAGCCTGACGGAGATACCGGAAGAGCTCGATGCCGTGGTCTACGCGGCCAGCGCCGACGACTCCGCGCCGGAGGCCTATCACGCGGCGTACGTCGATGGACCGCGAAACCTCGGTGCCGTTCTTCCGGAGGACGTCCGCGCGGTCTTCGTCTCGTCCACGGCGGTCTACGGCGAGCGATGGGGCGAAGAGGTCGATGACGACACGGATCCGAAGCCCGCCAAATTCCGCGGCGAGATCCTCCTGGAAGCAGAGGAGCGGATCCGGGCCCTGTACGACGGGTCCGTCGTCGTGCGCGCATCGGGCATTTACGGGCCGGGCCGGACCCGCCTGGTCCGGATGGCCGCGGAGGGCCGCCAGGTCGACGACCGCTGGACGAACCGGATCCACCGGGACGACCTAGCCGCGGTCATCCGCCACGCGCTCGAGCGCACCGCGCCCGCTGCGACCTATCTGGCTTCCGATCGCCGGCCGGCCAGGCTTCACGAGGTCCTCGCGTGGATCGCGGCGGAGCTCGGGAACGAGTACGAGCCGGGTGAGGCGGTCGGAGGCTACGAGACCGCCACGCGCGAAGGCCGACTTCCGGGCAAGCGCTGCGTTCCGCGCCGGCTCCTGGAGGAGGGCTTCGACTTCCGGTTCCCGACCTGGCGGGAGGGATACGGCGTGATGCTCGGTCATTTCGACAGACGGCTGTCAGGATGACCACCGGTAAACTAGTGCTGTGTGCAAAGTTGGCAGAGAATTACCCCTCTCTCGCGGTACGCGCGTTGCACATGCATATAGGCGAGTTACGGATCGGGCTCTCGGCCCGGACCGATGAGAATAGATGACGTTGTTCGGCATCAAAAACACGGTGTTTGAACGAGGAGGAAGCGACATGCTACCGACGACGACACGCAGAAACCGGACGCTCCGGACCCTGCCCGACTTCCGTTGGGACGTGGACCGGCTGTTCGACGAGGTGTTCAATCGGGGTACGATGAGCCTCGCGACGAGCGGACCTGCCGCCGATCTGTACGAGACGGAGGACGGCTTCACGCTCGAGATGAACCTGCCGGGCTACGATCTGTCCGATATCGACGTGAACCTGGAACAGGGTGTCCTTCAGATCTCCGGTGCTCGCGAGGAGGAGACCGAAGAAGAGAAGGGAACCTATCACGTGCGTGAGCGCGGCTGGGGTCGGTTCACCCGCAGCTTCAGCGTCCCGCACACGATCGACCCGACGAACGTCGAGGCCGAGTTCTCGAACGGTGTGCTGACCGTCTCCCTGCCGAAGGCGGCAGAGGCGAAGGCGCGGCGCATCGAAGTGAAGGGCAACTGAGCCACTCGGGCTGAGCGGGCGCGGGCGCCGGCCCGCGCCGCGAGGCCACGACGAAGACGGAAGGGGCCGGCACTCGGCCGGCCCCTTCGTACGTCAGGGAACTCCGTCCACGGCCACATCCCGCAGCCTGGTCGAGTACACGTTCTCGAACGCTGCCACACCTTCACGCATGCAGGCCGTCCGCGCCTCGCCGCTCCCGCGGCAGAGCAGGTGCTCGGCGCTCCCGGCCGTCACGAAGAGATCGAGTCCGCCGTCGCCGCCGAACACGAGCGTCATGAAGCCCGGCCGGGAAGCCGCGTACCGCAGACCGTCCGCTTCGGAGACGGGTGTCAGCTTGCTTCCCGCGCCGCTGACGAGCGAGTAGCGCGGATCCGTCCCGGTGACTCCCTCGAACACCTGCAGCGAATGGTCGTGTCCACCGGCGAATACGAGGGGCCGTTTGCCGGTCTCCCGAACGAGCTGACGGAAGGAGCGGATGAAGTCGTCGTAGACCGGGGAGTTGAGATCCTGGACGAGGGTGCCGGTCTTCTCGAGCAGCCAGTAGTAACCGAGGGCCCGTCCGCCCTCGGATACGCCGTGGGGACCCGACGTCGCCCACGGATGGTGGGAGATCACGAGAATCTCCCTCTCGCCCGCCGTCTCGAACGCATCCTGAAGGCGATCGAAGAAGTCCGCGATCTCGGTCTCGCCGGGGTCCTGCAGAAACCAGTGCGTATCGATGAACACCAGGCGAGCCCCGTCGCCGATGTCGCGGACGACGGGTCCCGGCAGGCCCGCTTCGGGAACCATCGCGACGTTCGCGCCGGTGGATCGCGCCCGTAGAAGCGCATCCTCCTGGTTGCGCAGCCGGGCGAGCCCCTCGGCGCCCGTCATGCTGCCCCAGTCGTGATTTCCGGCCAGGAACCAGCCGATCGTCCGGTGGCGCCGCGCCTCCGGGCCCGCGAGGAGCTCGACCTGGTTCCACAGTCGGGCGGAGTCGGTCGGGAACTTGGGGTGGGAGCGAGGACGGACGCCGTCCGGGTACACGTTGTCGCCCAGGAACGCGATCGCCACGGCGGAGTCACGCTGGAGCGCCGCCGACCAGCGTTCGACGTCGGCAGCGAGCCGTGCGAGCAGCGGGGACCGGCCCGTGGCCGTGGCGCCCGCGTCTCCGACGAGGAGGACGACGGCCTCGACTTCGTCGGCCGGCGGTTCGGAGATCCGTTCGAACGGAGGCAGCTCCGGGGGCGGGAAACCCCGGCCACACCCCGCCGCGACGAGCCCGACCGCGAGCAGCGTGAAGAGCGCGCGGATGCTCACAACGGCAACCGGATCACGAGCGTCGGAGATCCGGCGGCGGGCTCCGGAGCCCCGGTTCGCGGGTCCGTATCGTAGGATGCGGCCCCGAGAATCGAGCCGCCGAGCAGCCCGGCCGCGCTCCCGATCACCGCGCCCGCCCAGCGCGCCTGGCTCGTCTCGCCGAACAGGTCGCCCACGCCGTAGCCGACGAGCGCCCCGGCCGCCAGTCCCGCTCCGCCCCAGGCGATGGAGCGCGCGAGTCGCTGGCCGTCGTCGAGCCCCATGGTGAAGCCACCGATCGGCATCGCCACGGCGGGGATCAGCTCCCATCGGGGCGCGAGAGCGTCGTCGAGAGAGTACAGGTACGATCCTGCGCGTGCCTTGGCGACGAACACCCCCGTCGTCACGAGAACGCCACCGGCCGCACCGGCGAGCAGTCCGTAGCCGGCGGGCACTGCCTGGGCTTCGGCCTTCGCCGGCCTGGCGAGCGTGAAAGCGGCGAGCAGCAGGAAGATCGCGGCGCAGCGCGAAAGGCGTGATCCGAGGGCGCGGACCCCGCCGACGATCGGTCTGGAAGAGTGTCTCATACGGTGCCGAATGTATGGATACCGCCGCTCTCTCGCCCCAGGTGGTCGCCGAGCCGGAACGACAGGGCCAGAACGGTCAACAGCGGGTTCGCGTACCCGGCGGTCGGGAAAACCGACGCTCCCGTCACGTACAGGTTGTCCATGCCGTGGACGCGGAGATTCGGGTCGACGACACCGTGTTCGGGGTCCACCGCCATCCTCGTCGTTCCGGCGTGATGGTGCGCGTTCGGGTCCACGGTGGCCTTCTCGTCGACATCGACCTGCCCGAACCCCGAGGCTCGCAGCACCTCGGCGACCGTGCGACGCAACCGATCGATGTGGTTCCGGTCCGCCGGCTGGAGGCGCCAGTGGAGTTCCACCCGGCGCAGCCCGAACCCATCGCGGTCATCGATCAGCCGAAGGCGGTTCTCCGGGTGCGGGGCCTGCTCGACGTTCAGCAATACCATCATCCCGTCGTATACGAGGCCCGGCACGGGGTGCTCCGCCCAGCCGTGCCCCCCGGCCGGAAGCGCTCCGGCAAGTGGAAACACGTCCGCCAGCCGGCCGAGCCCGGCCCTCACTCGGCGCATACTCCGGCGCACGACGGGCAGCAGCGTCGCCGAGGCATTGGGCAGTTCCCCGCGTCGAACCACCTCGGGGTCGAGGCCGAGACGGCCGAGGCGCAAGCCGCCGCCGGGACCCTCGTGCACGTCGTAGAAGGCGGCGTTGCGAAAGAAGGCGGACGAAGGCGGACGAAAGGTCACGGAAGTGTCTCGTGGGTGTTCCATGAAGCAGCGGCCGAGCCAGCCGCCTTCGTTACCGAATTCTCCGGGTCGCCTGGCGGACAGCAGGAGCAGACGGGCGTTCTCGACGGCGCCGGCCGCCAGCACGAAGCGGTCGGCGTTGACGACTCGCCGCTCTCCGTCGAGGGTTCCGACGATGGCCCGCGCGACGCCGGTGCCGCCACCGTCCGCCTCGAACGAGAGCACCGTGGCGTTGCAGCAGAGGCTCGAATCGGAGGCGCGGATCCTGTCGAGCAGCGGATTCAGCAGGTCACGCCGGGTCCCGAGGTGATAGAGGCGGGGCAGGAGCGTGGTGGCCGGACGGGGCTGCGCCACGCGTCCGGCCGGGTCCGCCGAGTCTTCTGCGACGTCGAGTCCGCACGACACCGCTGCGTCGCGATAGTACGGGGCCAGCTCCTCGTATCCGAGGGGCCACCCGCTGGGCGCCGATTCCGGCCGGAGTTCGAAATCGACGGCGTCCAGGGGAACGTATTTTGCCCCTACCTCTCCGCGAACCGTAGTATTCCAGATGGATGTCGTGCCGCCGATCCCACGGTGACGGGTCGCGGACAGTCCGGCGTAGCGATCTCCCACGACCGTACCGTGGTTCAGCGCGAGTACGGCTTCGTCGGACCGTTCGGCGCCGCTCTCGAGAACGAGGACATGGAGGCCGTGATCGATGAGCCGTGAAGCGAGCGCCAGACCCGCCGGCCCGGCGCCGACGACGCATACGTCCGCCACGAGCCCGGCGCCCGCGGAAAGCTGTCTCGCGTCTACGTACATGCGCTTCGGGTTCCTCGCCTCTCGGCTGTCCTGATCGTGTCCTCCCGACGTCCCGCGGTCACGATCATCATCCCTACGCTGGGGTTGGGGGAACGCTCCGGGCTGATCGAATCCGCCATCGAGAGCGTTCTGCGGCAGGAAGGAGTATCGCCCGTCCCCCTGGTCGTGCTCAATGGAACGCGCGGGAGCCCCGCTGTCGAGCGACGGATTCGCCGTGACGCGCGGATCCGTCTCGTCACCCTGGAACGGGCGGATCTGCCGACGGCGCTGCGGGTCGGGCGCGCTGCCGTGGATACGCCGTACTTCGGATCCCTGGACGACGACGACGAGTTGTTGCCGGGGGCGCTCGAGCATCGCGTCGAACTTCTCGAAGGCGAGGACTCTTCGGATGGCGCGGCCGCGGTCGGTCGTGGCGAGGCCGGCGACCGCTCTCTGCCCGACGTCGTCGTCACGAACGGCTACCGGCGGCAGGACGGCGTGGACGAGCTGAACGTCGCCGCGGACGCAAGGGTCTCGGAGGATCCACTTCGCAGCCTGCTCGAGGGGAACTGGCTGCTCCCCGGCTCGTGGCTCTGCCGGTCGGCGACCGTGCACGAGGAGCTGTTCGAGGGTATGCCCCGGTATCTCGAGTGCACCTACCTCGCGGCCCGGTTCGCGACGGGCTATCGGATGCGGTGGAGCGGCCGGCCCACCGTGGCCTATCGTCTGGGCAGCCCGGGAGCGGAGAGCGAGTCGCGTGGCTACGTCGTGGGGCAGGCCGATGCGCTCCGGCGTATCCTGGAGCTCCCACTTCCCGCCGACGTGGAACGGAACTTCAGACGTCGCATCGCGAAGGCGTATCACGGCGCTGCGGAGTACGATCGGCGCGCCGGCGATCTCGGTGCCGCCTGGCGCTGGCATCTCGCGTCACTCGGCTCGCCCGGAGGCTGGCGATATCTGCCGTACACCCGCCGTCTCTTCGGGTCCGCGACCCGGGCCGCCACGTGAAGAGGCCGCCCGCCGGGGTGCTCGCGCTCGGTCTCGACGCGCTGGATCCACTCCTGGTGGAGGCCTGGACGGCCGACGGTACGCTGCCGAATCTGGGCGCGCTCATGGAACGCGGGCTGAGCGGTCGCCTGCGGGGGATCGAGGGGTTCTACGTCGGGTCGACCTGGCCCTCCACGTACACGGGCCGCTCCCCGGCCGGACACGGGATGCACTATGAGCTGCAGCTCGTGCCCGGGACCTACGATCAGCGCCGTGTACAGCGGGGCGAGCCCGGCACCTTCGTTCGATCCGAGACCCTGTGGGACGCCCTGAGCCGGCAGGGCCGGCGCGTGGCGGTTCTCGACGTCCCGTTGAGCGAGCCGACGGACGACCTCGACGGCGCGCAGGTCGTGGAGTGGGGTGGCCACGACGACTTCTTCGGCTTCCAGGCGACACCACCGGAGCTAGGGCGCCGGCTGCGCGAGCGCTGGGGGCGCCATCCGCACGGACCGACGTGCGACGTGCGCCGGGACGGTGTCGAAGACTACGCCGACTTCATCGATCGCATGGAATCGGGCGTCACCCTCAAGACCGCATGGGTCCGCGAGCTGCTGGCTCGCGGCGGCTGGGACCTCTTTCTCGCCGTGTTCACGGAGGCCCACTGCGTCGGCCACCAGTGCTGGCACATCCACGATCCGGATCACCCCGCCCACGATCCCGCGATGGCAACCGCGCTCGGAGATCCGCTCCGTCGCATCTACCGTGCGCTCGACGAGGCGGTCGGTGAGCTGGTGGAGGCGGCAGGCGAGGCGCCGGTGCTGGTCTGGTCGAGTCACGGAATGGATCACTGGCGAGGCGCGGCGTTCCTGCTGCCCGAGATCCTCGTCGCCCTCGGAGTGAGCGCTCCGTGGCCGCCGGGCGCGGACCGGGGCGACGCATCTGGCCTGCGGCGAGTCGCCCGGGGCCTGTGGCGGCTGCTGCCGCGGGCCGTGCAGGTGCCCGCGCGATGGTTCGTCGCTCGGGCCCGACGCCTTCAGGGACCGCCGTCGGCCGGGCGATCGAATGTCGGAGCCCGGCTGGCCGTCGACGCCGAGAATTCCCTCTGCTTCCCGGTCCGGAACGGGTCCGCGGTCGCCGGGATTCGGCTCAATCTCGTCGGACGGGAGCCGGCCGGCCGACTTCAGCCGGGCTCCGAGGCGGACGAGTTCTGCGCCCGGCTGCGGGCCGATCTCCTGGAGATCGTGGACGAGCGTACGGGAGACTCGCTGATCCGGCGGGTCGTACCAACGGCCGATCTGTACGAGGGACCCCATCTCGATCTGCTGCCGGACCTGCTCGTCGAATGGAGCGACGACGTCCCGACCGGGAGCACGATCGTGGGGGACGGCGCCGCCGCCACCGTCCGGATCCGCTCGCCCGCCTTCGGCCGCCTGGAGGGCAGCAACGACTACTGCCGCACGGGCGACCACCGTCCGCGAGGCTGGTTCATCGCGGCTGGTGGGGGAATCCCGCCCGGACGCCTGGAGCGAGAGGTCTCCGTCCTCGACATAGCGCCGACGATCGCGGCTCTCCTGGAGGCGGAGATGCCGGAGGCCGACGGATCGCCCGTTCCGGAGTTGGTCAGCTCCCCACGGGCGGCAGCTTCTCGAAGGGACGGCGCCCGGTGATGAGGCGTGCGCCACGGCGGAAGGTCAGGTACTGCCAGGCCCAGCCGGCGATCACCCAGAGGCGATTTCGGAAGCCGATGAGGTAGAAGATGTGGATGAGCAGCCAGGCCATCCACGCGATGAAGCCGGACAGCCGCGCTCTCCCGATCTCGCCGACGGCAGCTGCGCGGCCGATCGTCGCCAGCGAGCCCTTGTCGACGTACTCGAAGGGCCGCGTGAACCGGCCGGCCTCCAGGCGGACGATGCATTCCGCCGCGTGCTTACCCATCTGGATGGCGGCGGGCGCCACGCCGGGCACGAGGTCCTCGTTGCTCGCGCCCGCGTCCGGTTCTTCCTTCGCGTCCGCCGATTTCCCGTCGCGGCGGAGGTGGCGGGCGTGCGCCAGGTCTCCGGCGACGAAGACCTCGGGATGCCCCGGCAGCGACAGGTCGGGTTCGACCTTCACGCGCCCGGCGTCGTCGAGCGGCGCCCCGAGCGACGCGGCGAGCCTCGAAGCCTGGACGCCGGCGGCCCAGAGCACGGTGCGAGCCTCGATCCGCCGGTCGCCGATCGACAGGCCTTCCTCGTCGATGCCCGTGACGAAGGACTCGAGCACGATCTCGACGCCGAGCTCCTCGAGCTGTCGTCGGGCCTTCGCCGAGGACTCGGGCTCGTACGCGGGGAGCACGCGGTCGAGCCCCTCGACGAGCAGTACCTCCACCAGGTTCGGGTCGATCCGCCGGTAGCCCTCCTCGATCGCCCGGCTGCCGATCTCCGCCAGGGCGCCGGCCAGCTCGACACCGGTCGGCCCCGCACCCACGACCACGAAGCGCAGCCACGCCCGTCGCTTCTCGGGGTCGTCCTCGCGCTCCGCGGCTTCGTAGGCGAGGAAGATCCGGCGCCGGATCTCGAGCGCGTCCTCCACCGTCTTGAGGCCGGGGGCGTCGTCCGACCATTCCTCGTTTCCGAAGTACGAGTGTGTCGCTCCCGTCGCGACGATCAGGTAGTCGTATCGGATCGAGCCGTTGTCGAGGCGCACGACCCTCGCGTCCGGATCGACGTCGACCGCCTCGGCCATCAGGACTCTCGCGTTCTTCTGCCGCCGCAGGGCCGAGCGCAGCGGATAGGCGATGTCGCTCGGGTTGAGCGCCGCCGTCGCCACCTGGTACAGAAGCGGCTGGAAGAGGTGGTAGTTTTCGCGGTCGACGAGCGCGATCTCGACGGGCGCCTTCCGGAGAGAGCGGACGGCGTTGAGGCCGGCGAAGCCTCCGCCGAGGATGACGACGCGGGGTGGGGTCACCCGGCCATGGCCCGGCCGGCCTCCGTCGCCGCCGTGTCGGTCTTTTCGGACTCCGGCCCCCGGATCCGCACCGCGCAGAACTTGAACTCCGGGATCTTCCCGTGCGGATCCAGCTCGTCGATCGTCAGCACGTTGGCCGCCGCCTCGCGGAAATGGAACGGGATGAACACGCTGCCCGGCATGACGCGACGCGACGCGAGCGCGTCGAGCATGATCGTGCCACGGCGGGACTCGACGACCACCTGCGCCCCGTCCTCGAGGCCGAGCGCGGCCAGATCGTCGGGGTGAATCTCCACGCGCGCCTCCGGCTGGATCGCGTGGAGCGCGCGGCTGCGCCGGGTCATCGTGCCGGTGTGCCAGTGCTCGAGCAGGCGGCCCGTGTTCAGCACGAACGGATAGTCGTCGTCCGGCAGCTCCTTCGCCGGCTGGAACGCGCAGGGCACGAACTTGCCGAGCCCGTTCGGCGTCGGGAAGGAGTCGCCCATCA
>CAZOEX010000074.1:0-9544 GCA_964578925.1 uncultured Gemmatimonadota bacterium
GATCTCCCGCTCGTGCCCGTCGATGTGCACTCTCCTTCGTTTCGATGTTGGGAATGCTTCCCGACGAGTAGACTGCACGCATCGACGCCAGGTGTATTGAAGCGGAACGAGGGGTCGTGGAACGGAACCGACGCGCCGTTCGTCGGATTCGTGCAGGGTTCCTTCAAGACGTGCCGGCGTCGGCGTCGCAGCTTTGGGGCGTACGACGCGCCCGGTGGGCGTAGCAGTGCGTCTCGTGAACCGGAGATTCGAATGTCGCGCTTGCCGGAAGGCCATGCTTTCAGATGGTCATTGATCGCGACGGTCGCCCTGCTCTTCCCGGGCTGCACGTCGTCCGCGATGTCTACTACCGACGTGGTGGAACTGGCGCCGGTGCAGGCCGTCGCGGTCGACACGACCGACGACCGCGTCCTTCCCCTCGATCCCGACCTCCGAGCCGCCGTCGACAGCGCCCGAACGATCGTAGCGTCGCTCCGCGACAGCCTCGAGTTTCCGGGGATCTCCGTCGCCGTGGCCTCGAGCGACGGCCTGCTCTGGTCGGAGGGATTCGGCCAGGCCGACGTCGAACGAGACCTTCCCGTGACTCGATCGACGGTGTTTCCCGTATACAGCGTTTCGAAGGGGCTGACCGGCACGGCGCTTCTGCGCCTCGCGCAGGACGGTCGGATCGACCTCGACGCCGACGTCCAGCGTTACCTGCCCTGGTTCCCGCCGAAGCGGTACCCGGTCACGATCCGGGCGCTGGCGGCGCACCTGGCCGGCATCCGCCATTACCGGCCGGGTGCGGGCGAGGGGACGGACTTGCTGCACTGCGACTCCGAACGCGAGGCCGTCACGCGCTTCGCCGCCGACAGCCTGCTTCATCCGCCGGGCACGGCGTTCCGCTACACGAGCTTCGGCTTCGTCCTGCTCAGCGCGGCGATGGCGGGATCGGCCGGGGAGAGCTTCGAGACGGTGATGCACGAGACGGTGAGTCGACCGTACGCCCTGACCTCGCTGACGATGCGTCCCGAGGAGATCCCGCTTCGGCAGCGGGCTTCGCTCTACGAGTACCGGGAGCCGGCGGGGGTCGTCCCGGCCCGCCGCATGGACCTCTCGTGCAAGCTCGGGGCGGGCGCCTTCTACGCGACGGCCGAGGACATTGCGAGCATCGCGGCGGCGATGGCCGCCGGGCGCGGGCTGACACCGGCTTCCCACCAGCTCGTCCTCACACCGCAGACGAACCTGGCGGGTGACACCGTTCCCGCCTCCATCGGCTGGGACGCACTACGGGACTCGGAGGGTGGGCGATGGCTCCGGCGCACGGGAGGCAACGAGGACGCGTGGTCCGCGGTCATGGCCTCCGTCGAGGGCGACGTGGCCGTCGCGCTGCTCGCAAACATGAAAGGACGCGACTGGATCCACGACGAGGCGGCCGCGATCGCGCGGCTGTTCGTGGCGGCGCGATCGGGGGCATTCCCGGGACCCGGCGCTCCGGACGCCGGGGCTTCCGATGTGCGCGAGGAGGCCGACGCCACCGGGGAGGAGGCCGATCAGGCGCACGGGGAAACGGCCACCCGGGATGAAACCACAATCGCCCTGGTGGGCGCCAGCATCCTGCCGATGGACCGCGACACCCTGCTGAGCAACCAGGTCGTCGTCATCTCGGACGGCAAGATCCGCGAGGTCGCGGACGCCGACGACGCCGTGATCCCCCGGGACGCGCAGCGCTTCGACCTCCAGGGGCTGTACCTGATGCCCGGGCTCGTCGACAGCCACACGCACGCGGGAGACCCGTTCCTGCCGCTGTATCTGACGGCGGGCGTGACGACCGTCCGGCTGATGCACGGTTTCCCGGAGCGGCTCGAGCGCCGCGAGCTACAGCGCGCCGAACCCCTTCCCTGGCCGACCATCCTGACCGCGGGTCCTCTCGTGGCGGGCGAGGACGTCCCGTGGCCGGCGGAGATCGCCGAGACCCCCGACGAGGCGCGCGCGATCGTGGCCGAGCAGGCGGCGGCCGGCTACGACTTCGTGAAGGTCTACGACGGCCTGTCGCGACCCAGCTACGACGCCCTCGTCGACGAGGCGAATCGGGTGGGCATTCCCTTCGCCGGCCACGTGCCGATGGAGGTCGGGCTCGAACGCGTCCTCGAGTCGGGACAGCGTACGGTCGAACATGCCGAGCAGCTCCTCTACGCCGCGTTCGGGCGGGCGGGCGTGATGACGGTGCCGATCGCTCGCACGGATACGATCGTCGGGCTGTTCCGTCGCCACGGCGGCGGGACCTGTGTCACGCCGACCCTCCGCGGCATGACGCTGGCCATGCGGCGGGGCACGGCGTTCACTGACAGCCTGTTTGCCGAACTCGACTGGAACCTCGTCGATCCCGAGGTCCGCGAGTGGTGGCGGAGCTACCAGGCGCCAGCGTCGGAGGACGCCCGCCCCCGGCGTGATCACTTCCTGCGCCTGCAGATGGAACTGGCGCAAAGGCTCCACGAGGCGGGTGTGCCGCTCCTCGCCGGTACCGATTCCCCGTACCCGCTTCTCCTTCCCGGGCGCTCGTTGATCGAAGAGATCGAGACGCTGGCGGAAGCGGGACTCTCCCCCTTCGAGGCGCTGGCCACGGCCACGAGCAACGCGGGCCGCTGCCTCCTGACCGGAGACCCGGAATTCGGCATCGTGCGGGCCGGCGTCCGGGCGGATCTGCTCCTGCTGGACGCGGATCCGCGTGACGACCTGACGACGCTGCACCGACCGCTCGGGGTCATGGTGCGCGGACGGGTGTACGAGGCCGACTACTTCGCCGACCTGAAGAACCAGGTGCGCGGAGCGCTCGAAGATGCGGTCGGGGCGGGCTCCTGACGCAACGAAACCCACCTTCGCTCGTGTCAGTAGTATGGGGAAAGCACCCTCCACGACCGCGGGGACGGAGAGCTGACATGGGTACCAGACATGCCGACGACATCACGCAGGGAGACCGGCTGCGGTCGGCGAGCTGGGGCGGGATCCGGGCGACCGAATCGGCGCACCCGGCGGATCTGCGCCTTTCACCGCACCGGCACACCTCCACCTGCCTCACCTACGTGCTCGACGGTGACTTCCTGGAGAGCGTCGAGGGACGCGAGTTCCACATGCGCCGGGGAACCGTCCTTCTGAAATGTGCCGACGCGATGCACACCAACCAGTTCGGTCGCGGCGGCGCCCGGTCGCTTCTTGTCGAGCTGCCGGACGCGATGATCGACAGGTTCGAGGCCGCTCGATCACTGTTCGAAGCCGACCCGGTTCGGGCGGTTCCCTCGGCATCCCCGAGCGCCCACCGGATCCACGCCGAGTTGCTCGAGCCCGATCCCGTGAGCGAGCTGGTCGTCGAGGGGCTTCTGCTCGACGTGCTCGGCCAGGCCATACGGTCGAGCTTCAGAGGACAAAAGGCGTCCATTCCGCCAGGCTGGCTCGTCCGTGTGCGAGAGGCCCTTCACGAGCAGTTCACCGATCCGCCGCTCCTGGCCGACCTGGCGCGAGACGCCGACGTACATCCGGACCACCTCGGACGCGCGTTTCGCCGGCACTACGGTCTCACGCCGGGCGCCTACGTGCGGCGCGTGCGGCTCGAGCGAGCGATTCGCCTGATCGTCGACACGGAACGTCCCCTCGCGGAGGTCGCCTACGCCACCGGGTTCGCCGACCAGAGCCACATGACCCGCCACGTCGGAGATGCGACCGGACTGCCGCCGGGTCGCCTGCGGGACGCGTCGTGAAGATCGGGCTCCGGCTCGTCGGCTTCGTCTTCTCCGCTGTCCTGGCTGCGGTCCTCGCGAATTCACTGGCCGTGTACGTGAACGCCGACGCCTGCCTCGATGCTGGAGGCCGCTACGAAGCCGCAACCGGCGTCTGCAACGCCGTCACCGGCTTCGTCACGCCCTTTTCGCGTCCGGGGAACACGTCATTCTGGATCGTGTTCCTCGCGCCGGTCATCGTGGTCTCCGCGGGCGCCTACGTGGGGGTGTCGCGGATTCTGGGTCGCATCTTCCGGAATGCGAAGTCCGGCAGCACTTCTCACGGCTGAAGTGGAGCGAGCCCTGGAACTCGACGCCATTGAACAGCGGAAGGTCGACCACGATGGAAGGTAACCCCATCGTGTTCGTACTCCTCGGCCTGGCCTTCGCCGCGGTGGGCGTGCATCTCTTTCTCTATTCGCGTCGACGCGCGGGCGTGGTGCGTGACTTCGCCCGGTCGCGCGGCTACCCCTGGCGTGCCGGGGACGACGGATCGCTCGAGGAAGAGCTCCAGCAGGCCTTCCGGATCGAGGAGCCCGGCTGCGTCCGGGCCTTCGATCAACCGCGCGACATCGTCTCGATCCCCGGGGGTAAGCTGTTCCGGGCCGTGGAGTTGCTCGATCTGAATCCGCACAACTCGGTCTACGATTCGCATCACGCGCGGGTCGCGGTCTTTCTTCCGCGCGGTCCCTCGTGGGAGGGCATCTTCCTCGTCATGCCGGACCTCGAGGTTCGGCAGCGCTTCCCCACGGAAGGGGCTGCGAACGCCGAACGAGTCGCCGCCCTGCTCGAGGAAGCGCAAGCGCCCCGTCCGCCGCATCCTCTGTCGCTCACGTTCATGCGCGGTCGGGGCCTGGCCTATCTGCGACCTACCTTCGTCGGGTCCGTCGACACGGAAGACCTCGCGTACCTCACGGATCTCGCCGGGCGATTCTCACGAAGCTGATCACTGATCGCGACCGATCTCACCTGGCCAACCGCCACGTTCGACAGGGGCAGTGCCGAGTACTCGCGTCGTCCGTGATACCCGGGCTCGATTGCACGCGTCACTTCGCGTAACCCTCAGGGACGGTCGACGTGCCGTAGTCCCGCTTCGTGATTGCGCCAGGGGTGAACTCCCCGTCGCTCACGTTGGCGAGCACCTTCGGGAGCAGCGTCTTCATCATCCGCCGCCAGCCCATCGACATCGAGAAGCGCCACCACCAGTTCAGTACTTCGAGTCCCTCCTGGTGCAGCCTGAGTCGCGTGCCGTCGCCCTCCGGCTCCAGGGTCCATTCCACCTTCATCGGCGGCGGGGGCGTAGCGTCCGGAGCCTTCGGCATCACCGTCCAGGTGTAGGCCAGGCGACGGGGCGGCTCGACCTCCAGGACCTTGCATTCGTTGATGCCGCTGAAGCCGGGCATGGGATCGACGTGAAATCGGAAGACGTGGCCGACGGTCGGCTCGAAGTTGTTGGGCATCAGCCACTCGGCCAGCGCTCGGGGATCGGTGAGCGCCGTCCACACGGCGGTCGGCGGATGCGGCAGCCACACGTCCTTGTCCAGGGTCTTGTTCATGCTTCCTCTTCCTCCCCTTCTTCCCGGTCCAAATATCGTCGGAGGGCATCCAGCTTGTCCGTCCAGAAGGCGTCGAAGTAGGACAGCCAGTCGACGACCTCGGCCAGACCCTCTGGCCTGGCCCGGTAGTAGCGCTTCCGGCCTTCTTTCCGCGCACTCACGAGTCCGGAATCCCGGAGGACACCGAGATGCTGTGAGATGGCCGGCCGGGTCACCGGAAACCGGCGCGCCAGCGCATTTACCGACATCTCGTTCACGGTGAGCAGCTCCAGGATCCGGCGCCGGGTCGGATCGGCGATCGCGCCGTAGACGTCCGGGGTAACCATCACACCGACCCGCTAACCCGCGGGTGGCGGCGTGCGCCGGAACCGACCCACAGAGCGCCGATCACCGTGATGAGGCTGCGTACCATGTGACCTCTCCAGTTTCTCCTGCAACTCGCCTAGAATAGGTTAGCTACTGCTAACGTATTTTCGCAAGCTCTTCCTTTGCCGCTTCCGCCGTGTCCGCTACCCTTCGGGGTGTCAGCTTCGTTCAGCAGCAGTCCCCGTTTGATGCCTATCGAGTGATTGGAGCGGTGAGCGTGATGCGACTCCTGTCGACAGGCCTTCTCTGGCCCGCATGCGCGGTTCTGACGGTCGTGGCCGACCTTCCCGCCCAGGATGTGGACGCATCCGACGGCGGCGCTACTGTCCTGCTCGGCGGAGCCTGCATCGAGACACCCGAGTCCGGCGCGTACCTCGAGTTGCGTCGCGCCCAGACAGCCGCCCGACGCGACGCCGGCCCGGAGGCCGTGATCGAGCTCCAGAAGGAGATCGTCCGCCTCCGGTGCGACAACTCGTGGCGGTGGGCCCGACTGGCCGAACTGTACCTCGATGCCGGGCGGAACGAAGAGGCCGTGGCGGTGCTCACTCACCTCGATTCCGTCGCGCCGAACGAGCTCGAAGAGATCCGGAACCGCCGGCCGGAAAAGCTGCACGCTGCGTGGGAGAGCGACGCCTTCGCCGGCTCCGTCCTCGACCGCCGAATGGTGGAACGCCGCGCGGCACACCGGGATCGGCGCGCGAGCTTCGAGGCGCTCCTGGACACGCTGAGCCGCCGGCCGCCGGCCGAGTGGGTCTCCGAGGGCGCCTGCCCCTTCGAGTGCTGTGTGTACCGGAGCTGGAGCGTCCTCGAAGAGACTCCCATCTACTCGCGTGCGCGCGGCGACTCCGTCCTGGCGATCTTGCAGGCCGGGTCCGAAGTGGAGGCTCTCACCGGCGACGTGTATGTGAAGCCCCTGCCGGTGCTCGTCCTGCACCCCGAGGCCGTCATTCCCCTGGAAGCGTCCGAGCTGGAGCCCGGCGACGTCGTGTTTCTGCTCGATTACCTGGGTGAGGGCTTTTCCCGACTCTGGTACGACGGCGAAATCGTGCAGACGGCCACCGAGCCCGGGGTCCGGGCGTACTGTCCGATTCCGGCGACGAACTGCTGGGGCGAGTACTTCGATCCCGAGGCCAGGACGGATCGAACGGTCTGGTGGGTGCAGGTCCGGACCCGCGACGGTTTGGTGGGATGGAGCGACCGGCCACGGCACTTCGGCAACAAGGACGCCTGCGGCTGAGCCGGGACGCGGGTCGGCGCTCTCGCGCGGACCGCCACGCTTCGTCCCGACGCCGGCCAGGGTCCCTTTCCACGACCCGTGCTCCGCAGGAACGGCATCACATTTGGAGCCGCCGCTGAAACCCACATTTGATTGCCCCCGTACCTTTTAATGGTAAATTATTAGCAATTGAAGCAGGGGCCGCTGACCCGACGGGAAGGGGACGGGACGATGGGTACGAGAGATGCATGGTATGGAGTGGGTGGACGAGCGAGGGCGACGGGAGTGCTCGCCACGTGGCTGGTCTTGCTCGCGTCTCCCGGAGACGTCAGTGGACAGCAGGCACCGGTCGACGGGCTCGCGGCGTCACCGCTGCTGATCGAATGGTCGAACCGGTTCGAACGTGAGGGCGACGAGGCTCAGGACGCCTTCTGGGAGTTCATGCGAGCACGCGGGACTCCCGTGATGGAGGCCGATTCGGCCCATCCCGGACACTCCATCGTAACTTTCCTGGTTCGTAGTGCGGCCGACGGAGAGCGAGTGCGTCTCGAGTCCAACCTGACAGCGTTGCTGCAGGACGAGAGCTTTCGTCCGCCGGACAGCATGGGATGGATGGACAGCCTTGAAGGCTCCGACGTCTGGTACCGCTCGTTCCGGTTGAGAAACGATGTCCGTGCGCCCTATCGCATCGCGATCCATGGAACCGGCCCGGAACCCGTGGTCGATGTCGATCCCCTCAATGCGGACGTCTGGGAGCCGGAGGTCGGCGGCCTGCGCGCGTCGATCCTCGAGCTCCCGGACGCACCCCCCCAGCCATGGCGAAATCCGTCGGGGGAGGAAGGCGCCGGGGATTGGGACGAGCTGACCTCGGAAGAGGACGGACGCTCGGTCTACGTCTACAAGCCGGTCGCCTGGAACGCGGAGGACGGCGCCTACCCGGTGCTGGTGGGTCTGGGGGCATTCGGTCACGGGATCGGCATGCGAGTCGACCGGATGGTGGACACGCTGATCGGCGCCGGACGGCTGCCACCGCTCGTCGTCGCGCTCGTCGACCTGACCGGGGACGACGAAGGGACTCGCTACGAGTCGACCGGCAGCTTCGTCGTCGAGGAGCTGCTGCCCCATCTGCGAGCGAACTACGGCGTGACGGCAGACCCGCGGGAGGTCGTCGTGTCCGGGACGAGCCGGCGCGGCATGGTCGCGGCGCTGCTCGCGCTTCGGTATCCCGAGGAATTCGGCAACGTCCTTTCGCTCTCCGGGAGCTACTACTGGGGCCCGGAAGGCGAGGCGTTCGAGTGGGTGCCGAGGAGGTACGCGCAGGAGAGCCGTCGACCCGTCCGCTTCTACCTGGCCGCCGGAGAGCTGGAGACCTTCGTGAGCCCCGGGAACAGAGGACATTATCTGCTCTCCACCAACCGTCACATGCGCGACGTGCTCGTCGCGCGGGGATATGATCTCGAGTACGTCGAGTTCAACGGCGTGCACAGCGAGTTGAACTGGCAGGACTGGCTGGCCGACGGTCTCGTCCGTCTGATCGGAGAGTGATCCGGCGGCTACATCAGCCGGCCTCCAGCCCCCCGTGAACCGCATCCCGCAATGTGGTCGCGACGCTACACCTGGCCGGTGAGGCGAGCCCGCGTCCTCCGTCCCATGCGGTGCGTCCCCGTCAACATGACGTCATAACTCACTGTTTGGCAAGCACTTATTGCATTGCAAAATGCGGCGGTGTGTGACGATCGGCGGTTCCGATACGTCTGTCTAACCGGTATGTTTCTTGTGTCTTAGAGGGCGGAGTACGGCCGAGCCCCGGCGTGATCCCGGGGATGGCTGACGGCACACGACCGCGGCGAAACGGAGACCGGTGGGGCTCGAGTTCTCGATCAACGACAACTGCACGGCATGCATGGCGTGCGTGCGCGTCTGCCCGGTCGAGGCGATCTCGGTCGACGGCGACGAGGTCACGATCGTCGAGGACACGTGCATCGAGTGCGGCCTCTGCGTGCCTTCCTGTTACCACGACGCCATCGACGTGGTCGGCGATCTCGGGCGTTGCGCCGGCGCCCTGGAGTCCGGGCGAGCCGTGCTGCTTCTTCCCACCGAGGCGCTCGTCTACTTCTATCCCGCCACGCCGGAGCAGCTCATAAACGCCTGTTTCGCCGCCGGCTTCCAGCGCGTCTACTTCGAGTCCGTGGGCGACGAGCTCGTCGCGGCCGAATATCTTCGCATGTGGCGCGAAGAGGAGCGGAAGTCGTGGATCCGGTCGACGAGCCCGATCGTGGTGAACTACTGCCGCACCAAGCTTCCCGAGCTGCTTCCCTTCCTGGCGCCCGTCGTCACGCCGGCCGTCGCGCTCGCCCGATACGTCCGGGCGCAGGAGGCGGCCGAGAACGGCGGGGGCCTCCAGCTCGTCTATGCCGGCGTCGGCGCTCCCGGGATCAACGGCGACGAGTCGACGATCGACGTGTGCATCTCGCTCGAGGAACTCGAAGAGCTCCTGCACGAAGCCGGGGCACTACCGCTCGACCAGCGGCTCACCCTCAGTCGTATGCCGCCCGAGCGCCGTCGGCACCTGTCGCTTCCGGGCGGGTTGCCGCTCGTCATGCTCGAGGAGCAGCGGCAGAGCTCGCGGCGCTTCAAGCGCGAGCGGGGCGTGC
>CAZOEX010000075.1:0-9531 GCA_964578925.1 uncultured Gemmatimonadota bacterium
AACCATGGAGCGGCGACCGCAACATGGCGGTCGACGAGGCACTGATGCGCTCGGTTCGCGAGGGCGGGGTGACGCTGCGTTTCTACCGGTGGGAACCGGGCTGCCTCTCCTTCGGCCGCAACCAGACGGCCCGGGGCGCCTACGATCCGGAGGCCGCCGCGGCCCGCGGGATCGACGTGGTCCGCCGTCCGACCGGCGGCCGCGCCGTCTATCACCACCGGGAGCTGACCTATTCGGTGACCGCGCCGTCGGATGCCTGGGGTTCCCTGCGGGAGACCTACTGCCGCATCAACCGCGCGCTCGCTCATGGCCTCCGCGAGCTCGGCGTGCCGGCGGGCTGTGCGGCCGGGCCGGCCTCGGCAGGCCGCGCGCCCGGCCCGACGGCGCGTGCCTGCTTTCGGGACCCCCTTCCCGGCGAAGTCACCGCGGAGGGCCGAAAGCTGATCGGCAGCGCCCAGTGGAGAGATGGTGGCGCCCTTCTGCAGCATGGCTCGCTGCTGCTGACGGACGAGCAGGCGACCACGGAGCTGATGCGCACGGGCCGGGCCGGCCGCGAGGCGGAAGTCCGGGACGAATCCGGGTCGATCGCGCTAGACGAGCTGCTCGGGCAGACGCCGCGGCCGGCCGATCTCGTCACGGCGCTCGCGGTCGGCTTCGAGCAGGAATTCGCCCGCCCGGTGGAGTCGGGCGAGCTGTCGCCGGAGGAGGTGTTCCTCGCCGACGAACTCTCTTCCCGGTACCGCGATCCGGAGTGGACCTGGCGCCGCTGATCGGCTTCTCTTTCACGGTCCGCGCCCCGGTTCTAGGTTGAGCAACCGTGAATCCGCTACGCCTCGGCAACCCCGACCGACTCGCGAGAGTGCTCTGCCTCGCCACCGCCATGGCGCTGGGCGCATGCGGTGGCGAGGTGGGGGATGGCGCGGGTGCCCCGAACGGTGACCCCGGGGGCGTCGGCTCCGCCGCCGACCGCCCACTCGTGCTCGGCTACGCTTCCGAGCTCCAGGGATTGAACCCGCTTCTGTCCACGGACCAGAACGCGAACGAGCTGATCTACTACCTGCTCTTCACCCCCCTGGTGACCTACGACGCCGAATTCCGTCCGGCCCCGGCCCTGGCGGAGAGCTGGACGCTGTCCGACACGACCGTGACCTTCCAGCTCCGCGACGACCTCACCTGGCACGACGGGACCCCGGTCACGGCGCGGGACGTGGCGTTCACGTTCGAACGGGCCAAGGATCCGGAGTTCGCCTCGCCGCTCGCCGCCGCGTATCTGGCCAACGTCGAGAGCGTAGAGATGCTCGGCGAGCACCAGATCCGCTTCGACTTCACCGCCCCTCACTCGGAGCCGCTGCAGGACTTCTTCTGGCCCCCGATTCCGGCGCATCTGCTGTCCGGTGTCGACGCAACGGAAATGGCCCGGGCGCCGTTCAACCGGGATCCCGTGGGCAACGGCCCGTATCGCTTCGTCCGTTGGGACGCGAACCAGCAGCTCGTCTTCACCGCCAACCCGGACTACCCGGAGGGGCTGGGTGGGCCGCCCGCCATCGACGAGGTGATCTACCGGATCATCCCGGACCAGACGACGATGCTCGCCGAGCTGCTGAGCGGAGGCATCGAGGTGGACGGACCGCTCGCGCCCTCACAGGTGGGGCGGGTGGAGGCGGCCGACGGAGTCGAGCTGCAGAGTTTCCCCTGGCGGCAGTTCACCTACATCGGCTGGAATACCCGCCGCCCGCAGTTCGCGGACGCGGCCGTCAGGCGAGCGCTCACCATGGCGATCGACCGGGAGGCGATCGTGGGGGCAGTCCTCGAGGGGCACGGCTCGGTCGCGTCGGGCCCGATTCCTCCCTGGCACCGACTGGCGCCCGGCCTCGAGCCGCTGCCCCACGATCCGGCCGAGGCCGCCGCGGCCCTCGAGGAGGCCGGGTGGACGGACACGGACGGCGACGGCGTGCGAGAGAAGGGCGGGGTCCGCCTGTCGTTCGACCTGCTGACGAACCAGCGAAGCCCCATCTACGGCGACGTGGCGCGTATCGTTCAGTCGAATCTCCGCGAGGTGGGTGTCGAGGCGGTGCCGACGCTGCTGGAGTGGCAGAGCGTACTGGCCAGCCACCGGGGCCGCGACTTCGACGCCGTGCTGACGAACTGGGTGCTCGACAGTTTCCGGGTCGATCCGAGGCCGCTCTTCCACAGCTCCCAGGTCGAAATCGAGAACAGCGCGAACCGGAGCAGCTACGCGAATCCGGTGGCCGACAGCCTCATGGACCTCGGCGCCCGCACGGCGGACGAGGCCCGGGCGGCGGAGATCTGGGCGGAGTTCGTCCGCGTTCTGCAGGAGGACCAGCCGTTCACTTTCATGTTCTGGCAGGAGGAGCTGGCGGCCGTGAGCCGCCGGCTCGCCGGCGTGAGAATGGACGCGCGCGGCGAGCTCGCGACGCTGCCGAGCTGGCGCTGGCGAGACGCTTCACCGTGAAGAGGCGAAGATGACCGGGAGGCGCGCGCCGGACCGGAGTCCCGTCGTAATCCTGCTGCTCGCCGCGACGCTCGCGCTCGCGGCGGCCTGCGGAGACGCGCGGACGCCGTCGGAGAGCGGGAACGCCGGTCCGGGGCCGCGTCCGGACGTGCCCGAGGCCGAACGCTACGGCGGCACCGTGGTCGTGGCGGGCCGCAACGACATCGGATCGATGAACGGTTTCGAGTCGCTGGATATCGAGAGCCTCCAGCACCAGATCCACCTCCTCTTCGTGACCCTGGTGCGAGCCGACCGGCGTGACGATCCGCTGCCCTACTTGGCCCGGTCGTGGAGCTTCGCGGACGACAGTGCGTCGGTCACCTTCGAGCTCTACCGCGGACTCACCTGGCACGACGGAACGCCGCTCACGGCCCGCGACGTCGAGTTCACCTACGAGACGGCCCGAAACCCGGAAACGGGATATCCGAACCGCGCCTATTTCGACGCGTGGACCGGCGTCGAGCTGCTGGACGAGTACACCCTGCGCTTCACGATTCGCCCGGCGGCGAACCTCTTCTTCGGCTGGACCCGGCTGCCGATCATGCCGGAGCACATTCTCGGCGACGTGTCCCCGGAGGAGCTGGCGGGGCATCCGTTCGGCAGCACGGAGCCCGTGGGCGCCGGTCCCTTCCGATTCGTCAAGCGCGCGGTCGGCGATCGGTGGGTGTTCGAGGCGAATGCCGACTTTCCCGACGAGCTGGGCGGCCGGCCGTACGTGGACCGTTACGTCTACCGTGTCATCGCCGAGGACGCGACGCGCGCCGCCGCGCTCCGGACGGGCGAGATCGATCTGCTGACCACCGCAGCGCCCGCCAACGTGCCGCGCTTCGAGGCCGACAGCACGATCCGGCTGCTGGAGTACAGCGAGGGAGACTACGACTTCATCGTCTGGAATCCGCGACGCCCGATGTTCGCGAATCCGGACGTGCGGCGGGCGCTCACGATGGCGATCGATCGCCCGGGCATCGTCGAGGCCGTCCACGAGGGCGCCGCTACGGTCGCGGCCGGGCCCGTCGGACCCTGGCACTGGGCGTACGACTCGACCGACGTTCCGCTGGCCTATGCGCCCGACTCGGCCCGAGCGGCGCTCGAGGCCGCCGGCTGGACCGACGCGGACGGCGACGGCGTCCGGGAAAAGGACGGCCGGCCTTTTTCCTTCACCATGTTCGCCACGCCGCGGGACAAGTGGCGGAGCATCGCGACGATCGTGCAGTCGAACCTGGCCGACGTGGGAGTCGAGATGGAGGTCGAGGTGCGGGAGATCGCCTCGCTCCAGCCCCTCGTGACCAGTCCGGATCGCCGGTTCGACGCCTTCATGCTCAGCTGGGTTCCCGACCGGACGATGGACGGTCGGTCGATGTGGGCCTGCGACCAGATGGCCCATCCGTTCCATTTCGCGAGCTACTGCAACCCGGAGCTGGACGCGGTGCTCGATTCGCTCCTGACCGCGACGGACCGAGAGCTGTACGCCGACCTGGTCGATCGGTACAACGACATCCTGGCCGCGGATCAGCCGTACACGTTCCTCTACCATCCGACGCACCGGGCGGCGGCGCGCGTGGAGCTTCGTGGCGTGGAGATGGACGCGCGCGGCAATTGGGCGACGGTGGCGGACTGGTGGCTGGAACCGGCGGCGCGCTGAGCCGCTCGCCCCTCGCCGCGACGACGTGAGGCCTTCATGAGCCTCGGTCTGCTCAGGTACGCGGGGCGACGGCTGCTCCAGGCGGTCCCCCTCCTGTTGGGCATCCTCACGCTGACTTTCCTTCTGCTGCACCTGGCGCCCGGTGATCCGACGGCCACGTACCTCACGGACAACGTCTCGCCCGAAGTGGTGGAGCAGACACGGGAGCGCCTCGGGCTCGATCAGCCGCTGCACGTGCAGTACGCGAAGTGGATCGCCTCGTCGGTGACGGGCGACTTCGGCCGGAGCTACGTCGCCGGGGAGCCTCCCGTGACCCGGGTGATCGGCGACGCCCTTCCGAAGACCCTTCTGCTCGGGATCGTCTCGCTCGTCGTGATCTTCGTCCTCGGTTGTCTGATCGGCGTCGTCCAGGCGGTCCGTCAGTACAGCCTGTCCGACACGACGCTGACGCTCACATCGCTCGCCCTCTACTCGATGCCGGGGTTCTGGCTCGGGCTGATGCTCCAGATCGCGGTCTCCTCGGGCTGGTGGCCCGATGCGCTGGCGCTCCCGGTGTCGGGAATGACCGACGCCCGGGCGTATGCGTCGATGACGCAGCTGCAGCAGGTGATGGACATCGCCCGGCATCTCGTGCTCCCCACCGTGGCGCTCGGGCTCGCTTCCGCGGCGGGTATCGCGCGCTACATGCGCGGTGAGATGCTCGAGGTGATCCACCAGGACTACATCCGCACGGCCCGCGCGAAGGGGCTGAGCGAGACACGCGTCATCTTCGGCCACGCGCTGCGTAACGCGCTCATCCCGATCGCCAGCCTGCTCGGCCTCTACCTGCCGCTTCTCATCGGCGGTTCGGTGGTAGTGGAGAAGGTCTTCGCGTGGCCGGGCATGGGGCTGCTCCTCTACGATTCGGTCTACGCCCGCGACTATCCCGTCGTCATGGCGGCCACCTTCCTCTTCGGGGCGCTCGTCGTGGCCGGCAACCTGGTCTCCGATCTCCTGTACGCGGCCCTCGATCCGCGCATCCGATATGAGTGACGGTTCCCCCTGGGCCATCGCCCGTCGGCGGCTTCTGCGGGACAGGCAGGCCATGGCGGGGCTGGTGCTTCTGGTTCTGCTGGGAGGCCTGGCGCTCCTCGCCCCGGTCATCGCCCCGCTCGATCCCTCGGTCGATCTGGCGAACCGCTTGCGGCCGCCGTCGGCGGACTACTGGCTGGGGACGGACGACGCCGGCTACGATCTCTTCAGGCTCGTGCTGCACGGCTCCCGCATTTCGCTTCTGATCGGGTTCCTCTCGGTGGCGATCGCGATCACGCTCGGAATCCTCGTCGGCGCCGTCGCGGGGTACGCGGGCGGATGGACGGACACGGGGCTGATGCGCGTCGTCGACCTCTTTCTCAGCGTGCCTCGCCTGGTCCTTCTGATCACGGTGGTCGCCCTCTTCGACTCGTCGATTCCGCTGATCGTGATCGTGCTCGGTCTCACCGGCTGGATGGGCGTGGCGCGGCTGGTGCGCGGCCAGGTGCTGGCCGTGAAGGAGCGTGAGCACGTGCTGGCGGCGCGGGCCCTCGGATACCGGCCGTTTCGGATCCTCTTCCGGCACGTGCTGCCGAACGTCATGACGCCCGTCATCGTGGCGGCGACCCTCGGCATCGGGAACGCCATTCTGGCCGAGGCGGCTCTCAGCTACCTGGGACTCGGCGTGCAGCCACCCGACACGTCGTGGGGCCTGATCATCTTCTCGGGACAGGACCGGATGCTCGACGCCTGGTGGATCACGACGTTCCCGGGCATCGCGATCGTGGCCACGGTGATGGCGTTCAACCTCGTGGGCGACGGCCTGCGCGACGCCCTCGACCCGAGGCACGCACAATGACCGCGGAGAGGGGTGGGCGGTCCGAAGCTTCGGGGACGCCCCTGCTCGAGGTGAAGGATCTGCGCACGGTCTTCCACACCGAACGCGGAGTGACCGAGGCCGTACGGGGCGTGTCCTTCGAGCTCCGCGCCGGTGAGACGCTCGGGCTGGTGGGGGAATCCGGATGCGGCAAGTCGGTGACCGCCATGTCGATCACCCGGTTGCTGCGCGAACCCCCCGCGGAGATCCTGCCGGGATCGTCGATCCGCTTCCGCGGGGAGGAACTGCTCGACGCACCTGCCGCCCGGATGCGCGAACTGCGCGGCGGGGGCATCGGCATGGTCTTCCAGGAGCCGATGACCAGCCTGAACCCGGTGCTGCGAATCGGCGACCAGGTGGCGGAGACGATCCGGGCCCACGAGCGCGTCGAACGGGCCGCCGTGCGAGGGCGGGTGATCGAATTGCTCGAGCGAGTCGGCATCCCGGAGCCGGCGGAGCGCTATCGTGCGTTCCCGCACCAGCTATCGGGCGGCATGCGGCAGCGGGTGATGCTCGCGATCGCACTGGCCTGCGGGCCGGAATTGCTCATCGCGGACGAGCCGACGACGGCGCTGGACGTGACGATCCAGGCACAGGTGCTCGATCTGCTGGCCGACTTGCGGGACGAGTTCGGGATGGCGCTCCTGCTGATAAGCCACGACCTGGCGGTGGTCTCGCAGGTGGCCGAGCGGGTGGCCGTCATGTACGCGGGCCGTGTCGTCGAGGAGGGCCGTGTGCCGGAGATCTTCCATGCCCCGGCGCACCCCTACACGGAGGGCCTGATGCGGGCGCTGCCGCGGCTCGACGGTCCGCGCGGCGCCCTGGCCGCGATTTCCGGACGAGTGCCGTCCGCCGACGAGCGGTTCGCCGGCTGTCCGTTCGCGCCCCGGTGTCCGGAGGTCATGCCACGTTGCCGGTCCGACGATCCTCCGGCGTTCGATACGGCGGCGGGGCGTGCGCGCTGCTGGCTCAGGGAGCCCGAATGACGGACGACGCCGCTCCCCTCCTCCGGGCCGTCGGGCTGTCGAAGCGCTACGTCACGGGACGGGGTGCGGTCGACGGCATGGGAGTTCCGCCGGAAGAGGGAGCCCCGCTCGAGGTAGGACCCGTCGACTCCGGCCGGAGGAGCGGGAAGCACGACGTCGTGGCGCTGGACGGCGTGAACCTCGATGTCCCTTCCGGGCGGACGACGGCCCTGGTGGGCGAGTCCGGGTGCGGCAAAAGCACGCTCGGGCGCCTCCTCCTGCGGCTCGAACCGCCGTCCGCCGGACGCATCGAGTACGAGGGCCGCGACTTGGCGGACTTCGATGCCGCGGAGTTGCGGGCATTCCGGCGTGATGCGCAGATCGTCTTCCAGGATCCGTTCGGCTCGCTGAATCCGCGGCTCACGGTCGGGTCGATGTTGCGCGAGGCGCTCTCCGTCCACGGCATCGTTCGGGGAGGCGAGGTGGAAGAGCGGGTCGGCGAGCTCCTCGACCGCGTCGGTCTCGACCGCGCGGCCTCCGGCCGGTATCCGCACGAGTTCTCCGGGGGCCAGCGCCAGCGCATCGGGATCGCCCGCGCCCTGTCGGTGGAACCGCGGTTCATCGTGCTGGACGAACCCGTTTCGGCTCTCGACGTCTCGGTACAGGCGCAAATCCTCAATCTCCTTCGCGACCTGCAGGAGGAGTTCGAGCTCACCTATCTCTTCATCTCGCACGATCTGGCCGTGGTCCGCAACCTGGCCGACCGGATCGCCGTGATGCGCGCGGGCCGCATCGTGGAGCGAGGGTCGACCGAGCGCGTGTTGAACGCGCCGTCGCACGAATACACTCGCGCGTTGCTCGCGGCGGTGCCTCACATTCCATGAGAGATTCCTTGACACTGGGCGGCGACTGAAAATAGCTTGCGGCCCCTTGCGTTCCGCAGGGTACGGGATCGGGATACCATCACGGTGGAGGTCAGCTTGACAAGCATGTATGCGTCTGCGCTGCTCGCGGTGCAGGAGACACCGGTGCTCGGGCAGGGACAGGCGCTGAGCTTCTGGGACATCTGGGAGGGCGGCGGATTCATGATGTGGCCGCTCGCCGCATGCTTCACGATCGGCATGCTGATCATCGCCTGGAAGTTCTTCAGCCTCACCGGCAAGGCGGCGGCCAACCGGAAGCTGCTCAAGGAAGTCGACGGGCTGATCGCCCAGCAACGGCTCGACCAGGCTCTCGCCGAGTGCGAGAACTCCAGCGCGCCCGCCGGAAAGATCCTGGCGGCCGGTCTCGTACGATACAACGAGGGAGCGGAGCGCGTCACGCAGGCGATCGAGAACGCGGGCGCGATCGAGGTCTCGAAGCTCGAAAGCGGGCTCGTCTGGCTCGCGACGCTCGCCAACGTGGCGCCGCTTCTGGGCTTCCTGGGCACCGTGATCGGGATGATCCAGGCCTTCCAGGCGATCGAGATCGCCGGCGAAGTGGAGGCGACGCTCGTCGCCGGCGGTATCAAGGTGGCGTTGATCACGACCGCTTCCGGCCTGGCCATCGCGATTCCGATCAACATCGCGCACAACTACTTCGTGACGCGTGTCGATCGCATCGTGATCGACATGGAGGAGAGCGCGCAGAAGATGATCGACGCGGTGCACGCGATCGAGCGCGGAGCCGCCTGACCGCACACCCCACAGCCAGCATCGGAGCACCACGAGGCCCGGCCATCCCGTCCGGGCCTCGTTCTTTTGCCCGAAGCCCTCCCGTACTAACGTAGATCAATCGAAACATTCGTTCCGAGTCCCCACGGAAGGAAGGTTCTCATGCGCCGGAAGACGTCCGGGCTGCTCGTTTCGATCCTCGCGGCGACCTTCGTCGCCGTCTCCACCTCGCCCGCCGCGGCGCAGCAGGGTAGCCTCGCCGGCACGGTGACGAGCGCCGCGGACGGCAGCGGCGTCTCCGCGGTACAGGTGCAGGTGCTGCGGAGCGACGGCTCGGTGGTCGCCACGCAGCTCACCAGCGCCAACGGCACGTACCGCATCACGAACATCTCCGCGGGCACCTACTCCGTGTCCTTCTCGTCCACCGGGTGGCAGAACTTCACCGAGACCGGTGTCGTGGTCACGGCCGGGCAGACGACCACGGTGGACGCCCTGCTGGCGGAGCAGGCGTTCACCCTGAATCCGATCAGCGTCACGACGTCGAAGAGGGTCGAAAAGGCGCTCGACGCGCCCGCCTCGGTCCAGGTGGTCGACGAGGAGGACATCCAGGAGCGGCCGGCGACGAGCCTGACCGATCACGTGAAGGAGAAAGCCGCCGTCGACGTCGTGACGACCGGCGTGCAGAGCAACTACGTCGTGGTCCGGGGTTTCAACAACATCTTCTCGGGCCAGACGCTGAGCCTGACGGACAACCGGATCGCTCGCGTACCGAGCCTGCGCTCCAACATCTCGCACCTGCAGCCGACGAGTAACGTCGACATCGACCGCGTCGAGGTCGTGCTCGGTCCGGCGTCGGCCCTCTACGGGCCCAA
>CAZOEX010000076.1:0-9399 GCA_964578925.1 uncultured Gemmatimonadota bacterium
ACATGTCGACGGCGCAGGCGAAGTCCTGCTTGAAGAGCTCGCCGGCCGTGTAGAAGCCTGCCGGACCGGCGCCGATGACGGCGACCCGGAGAGGGGAGGCGGAAGAATCCGCTGTCGAGTTCAGAACCGCCATTCGAACCCGACGACGGGCAGAATCGGTACCGAACCGATGGGGGAGGGCTCGTCCTCTTCATCTCCGTCGAAGTGGAAGAACATCGCGTCGCGCCGGTCGAGCGCGTTCACGATGCGGAAATACGGCAACAGTTCCTGCGTCTTGCCGAACATCTTCACCTCGAGCTCGGCCGTCGCCTGCACGTTGAGCCGCAGGTACGAGCCGTCGGGCGCGCGGGTGAAGATCGTTCCGCCGGGACCGGTGGGCCCGCTGCTCGAGAGCTCCCCACCGGGGGGCACGAACGTCACGCCGTCCGCCGAACCGCCGGTCCACGGCCCGGAGGCGAACGTAGAGGTGGCGCCGTCGGAACCGGTAGTCGCCTCCGCCGGGGTCAGCACGCTGCGCTCGGAGCGAGGTACGGCGCCGAACTCCAGGCCGGCGCCCATCGAGACGTCCGCGTCGAGGCGAAGCTGGCCGGGCGCGTCGAAGGTGATCCCGCCGCGCAGGAAGTGCCGGCCGCTGTACACCGTCTGACTGGCCTCGTCGGGGTAGACGGCCCAGGCCCAGCCCAGCGTGTATGCGCCCCACGCCGTGAGACCCGGCGCCAGACGGCGGCTCGCCAGCACGTCGACGCCGGCGTTCTCGAGCGAGCCCGATCCGAACTCCGGCACGCCGTCGGAGCTCTTCCAGAACGCCTCGACCCGCACGAGGGTGCGTGGTCGCGGTGCGTAGGTCGCCCCGAGCACCAGATGCGTCGACCGGGCGGCGGCGACCCGGCTGAGCACCGTGCCGAGAACCCGGCCGTCGTCATCGGTCACGATCGTGCTCTCGATCGGAAGATCGGTGTCCACCGTCACCACGAGCTGGTGGAAGCGACCGAACGAGCCCTTCAGGCGAAGCGCGTCGCTGACCTGCCAGCCGAGCCCGAGGCGGGGCGAGAGCGAGGCGCCCAGTCCGTCGCTGAAGACGTTGCCGCGCAGGCCGGCGAGCAGATCGACATCCGGAAGGAGCGGACGCTCACCCTCGAGCCAGAGCGCCAGGGCGCCGGCATCGGCCCGCTGCCTCAGGCGCACGGCCGTCGATGCGTGCTCGCGCTCCCGGAAACGGGTCCGCAGGTCGAGCCGACCACCCTGCAAACCGTACCCGATTCGCATCTCGCCGACCTGCCGACTGACGTCCGCCCAGACTCGAGCGCGCCGTGTCGCGCCCGTCGCAATCAGCGGATCGGCCGTCCCGACGGGAAGACGCGTGTCGAAGGAACCCAGCGCACCCCCGAGCTCGAGACGGCCGAGAACCGACGGCGTCCGGTAGCGGAGCGACCCCGCGGCGTTGCCCCAACGCGGCTCTTCCCGCGAGTCTTCTCCCTCGAAGCGGACCGATTCTTCGTTGTGGAAGAGAGTCAGCGACAGGGTGTCCGGACCGCCGCCGGGAAACAGGTCGGCACGGAGCAGAGCGTCCGCGTAACGCTGGGGGAAGCCGGTCGGCAGGAGCCCGTCCTCCCACGATCCATGCAGAGAGCGGAAGGAGGCGACGAACGCCCCGAGATCGCTCCGCGCCGTCTCGATCGTGCCGCCGGCCGCCAGCATGTCCACGAAGGCGCTGGCCTGCACGCCGCGGGCGCCGGGCCGGGACTCGAGAATCAGGACATCCGACAGCCCGCCGTCGTACCGAGCCGTGACACCGCCCTGCAGCCGCTTCGCCCGGTGGATCGGCGGGGAGACGCCGGGACTTACGAGTCCGCCCAGGTGGAAGGGGGCGTGGACCGGCGCTCCGTCCAGCAGAACGAGATCGAGAGAGGCGCCCGCGCCTCGCACGTAGAGAACGTTGTCGGGAGCCGGTGGATCCGGTCCCAGGAGCGCCCGTGCGCCCGCGCTGATGCCGAGCTCGGTGACGCCGGGAGACGCGTCGAGCACGCGGACCACCGCCCGGGCCGGCACGGTCTCTCCCTCGTAGGGCTCCGGCTGATGGGTCACGACCCGCGGCGTCATGGCGACCTTCGCGGCCACCGGCGGCAGCTCGTAGGCCTGGCTGCGCAGGTGGAAGTCGACCGCGACCCGGCCGTCCTCCGGAACCGAGAGATCGACGAGGAGCGGAGAGAAGCCGATGTGGGTGGCGCGGAGCCGGCGCTCGCCCCCGGGGATCCCGCCGAGCGTGTAGCGTCCGGAGCGGTCGGTCAGCGCGGAACGGTCGGAGCCGACCAGCACGATCTCAGCGCCGGCGATCGGACGGCCGTCGACCACGTTGCGCACCACGCCGTGCACCGTGCCCGCATCGTCCTGTATCGCGAACCCGAGGCTCGCGACGATCGCCAACGCCAGCGTCATCCGTGCGCTCCGCCTCCCGGGGCGGGCGCGGCTTACCCGCCGACTTCGAAGACCGCCTCTTCGTCTCCCTCCGAGGAGACCTGCCGCAGCGTACTCAAGCGACCGTCGCCCACGCGCGCGACGGTCTCACCGTCCAGCTCGACCGCCCCGCTCTCGAGATGTCGAGGCAGCCGCAGCGTCACCGTGCCGGCCGGCGTGGACAGCTCGGCCGACGCGCCGGGACCGATGACGTCCAGCACGCCCGACGCAACTATGAATCGAGCATCCAGCGCCTCGTCAGGCAAGCTTGCGACCGCGACGTCGCGGTCGACGAGACGCAGCGCGAGACGCGTTCCCGGGGGGAAACCACGCACGCGCACGGTGAGCCGGTTCTCGTGTGGACGGACCGTAATGCTGGCGCCGGCGCCCGCCGGGATCGCGGTCGGGGTCTCCACCGCCACGGGTGTCGGAGCCGCATCCGGCTCCTCGTCGAAGAGCAGACCACGCAGCGGAGACCCGGGGACCATCGCGGCGGCCGCCGCCGCGCCGAGCAGGAGGACGAGCGCCGCCGCGCGTCCGACCCACCGGGGGACGAAGCGGAGCGGAGCGCCGGCATTCCGATCGTGCGGGGCGGGGGCGGACGGCGGGTTCGCTTCGGCCGCCTCGGCCGCTAACGCCTCGTCGTAATCGAGCATCGCCGCACTGAAGGTCTCGGCGGCCGACCGGAGGGCCCGCAGGTCGGACCGGCAATCGGCGCAGTCCTCGAGATGCCGGTTCACCCGGGCATGCTCGGCGGGATCGAGCTCTCGATCGATCCAGGCCTGAAGCTCCGCCTCAGTCAGATGTTCCATCCGCCTCTTCCATTGCCTCGTATGCTTCGGCAAACCGTTTCAACGCCCGGGCGACCAGCGCGCCGACCGACGTCGACTTCACACCGATCACCTCGGCGATCTCCTTGTACTTGAAGCCCTCTTCACGCATCAAGAGCATCCGGGCGTCCCGCTCGGACAGCTCCGCCAGGGCCCGCCGCACCCGCCGGATCCGTTCGAGCCGCTCGACGCGGGCGTCGGGCGCCTCAGGCCGGCTCGGCTCCGGCGGCGTCTCCTCGAGCAGCCGGCCCCGACGCTGTGTCGTACGGGCCCGGTCGCGCACGAGGTTCGCGGCCACGACGTGCAGCCATGGCCGCGCTTCCTCCAGCGGCAGGTCCTGTTCGACCAGCCGCGTGAACGCCTCCTGCACCACGTCCTCGGCCACGTCGGGATCCCCGACCATACGCAGCACGTAGCGGCGTAGCGACGGATACAATTCGCGATAGGCGGTCTGGAAATCCACGGCTCCGGCCGGGCTGAAGCAGCGTTCCCATCGAACGATCGCGGCATCCGGTCGTCAGTTAAGCAACGTCCGGCACCGCCGGGTCGTGACATGCTAACGGCGGGCGGGACGTCGCAGGAAGGGGGCGCGGCGGCGAGCCGCCCGCGCGCCAGGCGTGGCTCGGTAACGGCGGCAGCGGGCGTTCAACGGAGGGAACGCGAAGCGGGCGAACCGTCGTGCTGACGATCCGCCCGCTCGTGCGCCCCCGCCAGACTCGGGGTGCGCGACAAACTCCGGGGCTGTGCTACTCGATGAGCTGCAGCACCTTGAACTGCGGGCCGGCGCTCGTGCCCTGGGTCGGTCCGGCAGGCTGCACGCCGCGGTAGCCGATCCAGCGCGCGATGACCTCGTTCCCCTGTTTCCCCTCGACGAAGATGCCCGCGAAGTTCGAGAACTCGAAGCCGGACGCCCCGTTCTCGGGACCCTTGGTCGGATCGAACATCGGAATCGGTCGGATACGCGGGCTGCTCCGACAGGCGCTTCCGTCCTGGCTCAAGGCGTGCTCGGAGTTCGTCACGCAGTTGAGCTGCTCGTTCCACACGGCGTTCGGATCGAGGGCTACCAGGTCCTCCACGCCCTGGTTCGTGGGGCCACTCATGTTCCCCGGCTCGGTCGTCACTTCCTGCCCGATGTAGTAGGCGATCTCGGTGTCGACGCAACCACTGATGTTCGCCCGATAGTCGTCCGCGCCGGACTGGCCCGGCGGCCGCCAGGGGTAGTACCAGCTCGGATTGTAGTCCCCGCCGCCCTCGTTGGACTTGATTGCGATCTGCTCGCCGATGTCGTCGTCCGTGTAGCCGGTGAACGACTGGTCGTTGTACGTCGGCGGATCCGTGCTCGTGTCCATCCAGGGCTCGTAGGTGTCGCCCTTGTCGGGATCGAAGCTGTCGGGATCGTTGCCCGGTCCCCCCGCCTCGGCCCAGCGATCCGGGATCGTCAGCGGCAGGAGACAGTTCACGCCACCCGCGTTCGAGGCCTTCGCCGTCGCGTCGGTGGAGATGTTCACGCTGTTCACGCCGAAGATCCGGGCGAAGAAGGTACCGAGCGGATTGCCACGATCCGCCGTGCGGTGAACACGGACGGTGACCGTGCGATCCGCCGTGTTCACGTCGACGTCCTCGGCCAGCACGCTGGCCGCATCGCCACGGATCTTGTTGCGGCCCGCGTACCGGATCGCCTCGGCTCGAGCGTAGCCCGGGGTATCCGGCGACTCGATCAACGCGGAGGCGCCGGCCATCGCCGCCCCGTCGGCCGCCGACTGCGCCTCCGTCCGGGCCACGGTGAGCATGCCCACATCGATCGCCAGCGCGACCGCCGACGTCAACGCGACCATACTGCCGGCCGCCACGATGAGCGCGACGCCGCGCTCGTCGTCGCAGCGTCTGCTCAGGGCGTTCCAGGTCTGTCGTACGACGTCCTTCATGGTGTCCCCCGATATTTCTCGTTCGACGCCCGCCGCCGCTTTCCGGGGGCGTTCGCGTCTGCGCGACTTTGAAGGGGCGAGAATCGTGCGAGCGCATACGGGGACTGTCAGATGGTGTGGACAACGACATAAATTATTGTGTCATAGTTGCTTAGGTTGTATACGGGCGGAAGGGGCCCGTCATACGGGCGCCACATCTCCCTGAATTGTTTTCGCAAGCGGGATGCAGGGAGTATCGCATTGGAGGCCAGTGGGAGACCGGGGCGCGCTGGCCCCACCCGAGCCGGAGCGGATAGCTTCGGACGCATGCGACGCCCGGACCGTGCCCTGTTCGCCGCCCTCACCGCGCTGCTCGTCGTCGGCGGGTCGACGGACGCGAGTGTCCCGAACCCGACGGAGGCGAGCGTCCGGGGCCCGGCGGCGAACGTCGAGCCCCAGGCCGTCCCGACCCTGACCGACTCGGCGCAGGTGTCGCTCATCTCGATCCTGCCCGGCGACCAGATCTACTCGGTCTTCGGCCACAGCGCGCTCCGGATCCGCGATCCGGAGCTCGGCGTCGACAGGGCCTACAACTTCGGGACCTTCGATTTCGGCCGGACGCCACTGGAGGTGGCCGGCTTCGTCGGCCGCTTCACGTACGGCGACCTGAACTACCGGCTGACGGTGCAGGATCCGGAGGCGATGGTCCGGCGATACTGGCAGGTCGAGAACCGCGCCTCGGTCGAGCAGCTGCTGGACCTGACCCGCGCCGAGGCCCAGGAGCTCTTCCGGCGGCTCGAGATCAACGCGTTGCCGGAGAACCGCTACTACCAGTACGACTTCTTCTTCGACAACTGCGCGACGAGGCTTCTCGACGCGCTGGAGGGCGTACTGGGACCCGAGCTGGCCTTTCCGGGTGCCCGCCCGCCCGGTTTGAGCTTCCGGCGTCTGCTGGACCGCTATCTCGTCGGCACCCGGTGGGTCGACCTGGGCATGGATCTGGGCCTCGGAACCCCGGCGGATCGTCGGGCCACGGCCCGCGAGGCGACCTTCCTGCCGGAGTACCTGATGGAGTACCTGGCCTCCGGCCGTGTCGATCGGGACGGCGAGAGGGGTCGCCCGCTCGTCCGAAGTACGCGGGTGCTGACCGGGACGCCGGCCGGTGACTGGTCCCCCGAGGCCGATCCTCCGTGGCCGCTCATCACCCTGGGAATGCTCCTGCTCGGCGGCCTCGCGTTGACGGTCCGGGACGCCCGTCGTGAGGGTGCCGGCAAGCCGGCCGAGCCGCCCGCACGGAGACGCCGCAGGCCCGATGCCCTCTTCTTCGGGATCCTCGGCGTCGCGGGGCTGGCGCTCGTCTTCCTCTGGTTCATCTCGCTGCACGAGGTGACCGACGCGAACTTCAACCTCGCCTGGGCGCTGCCGACCCACCTGGTGCTCGCCGTGTCACTCTGGCGGGGAACGGCCGGACGACGCGCCGGACTCTACCTCGTGGCGACCGCCGGCCTCGCGGCGCTGCTGCTGCTCGGGATGATCGGGGGGCTCTGGCCGCAGGAGCTGCCGGCGGCCCTCGCCCCGCTCCTGCTCCTGATCACGGTGCGCGCCGGCCGGCTGGGATGGGTCCGTCTGCGGCCGGCGAGATCCGACCGAGCGCAGAGCTGAGGCGACAGCCCACCGTCTAGCCCGCCAGCGTCGCCACCATCACGGCCTTGATCGTATGCAGGCGGTTCTCCGCCTGGTCCCACACGAGGGAGCGCTCGGACTCGAACACCTCGTCGGTGACCTCCATCGCCTCGAGCCCGAAGCGCTCGAAGATCTCCTCGCCCACCTTCGTGCGGCGGTCGTGGAAGGCCGGCAGGCAGTGGAGGAACCCGACGTTCGGGTTCCCGGTGAGCTCGACGATCCCGGCGTTTACCTGGTAGGGGCGCAGCTTCTCGATCCGCCCCTCCCAGACCGACGGATTCTCTCCCATCGACACCCAGACGTCGGTGTAGAGGAAGTCGACCCCGGCCACGCCCTCGGCCGGGTCGTCGGTCAGCGTGATCCGCCCGCCCGACGTTTCGGCCCACCCGCGGCAGCGCGCGACGAGGTCTTCGGACGGCCAGAGGTCTCGCGGCGCGCAGAGTCGCATGTCGAGGCCCAGCTTCGCCCCGCCCACCAGCAACGAGTTCCCCATGTTGTTCCTGGCGTCGCCCAGGTAACAGCAGGAGAGCCCCTCGGGGCCGCGGCCGGCGTCCTCCCTCATCGTCATCACGTCGGCCAGCACCTGGGTCGGATGGTACTCGTCGGTCAGCCCGTTCCAGACCGGCACGCCGGCGTTCTCCGCCAGCTCTTCGACGCGCGCCTGTGCGTAGCCACGGTACTCGATCCCGTCGTACATCCGTCCGAGGACGCGCGCGGTGTCCCTGGCGGTCTCCTTGTGACCCAGCTGAGAGCCGGACGGGCCGAGGTAGGTGACGTGCGCCCCCTGGTCGTATGCGGCCACCTCGAAGGCGCAGCGGGTGCGGGTGGAGGTCTTCTCGAAGATGAGGGCGATGTTCTTCCCCTCGAGGCGCTTCCGCTCGGCGTCCGATCGCCTTTCTCGCTTCAGCTCCGCGGAGAGGGCGAGCAGGAGGCGAATCTCATCCGGCGAGAAATCTCCCAGCGTGAGGAAGCTGCGTCCGTGGAGGGCGGCTCCGCTCGCGGCCGGGCTCCCCGCACCGGGTTCGCCGGCGTCCCGGATGTCCGCAGTCCGACCGTCTCCGGCCGGACTCATGCGAGCGTGATGTCCTCGTCCAGGTAGACGTCCTGGATCAGGTTGAGCAGCCGGATGCCGTCCTCCTTCGGACGCTGGAAGGCCTTCCGGCCCGAGATCAGGCCCGTTCCGCCCGCCCGCTTGTTGATCACGGCCGTGCGCACCACGTCGGCGAAGTCGCTCTTCCCCGAGGCGCCGCCGCTGTTGATCAGTCCCGCGCGCCCCATGTACGAGTTCGCGACCTGCCAGCGGCAGAGATCGACCGGATGATCGCTCATCAGCTCGTCGTACATCTTCGGGTCGTAGCGGCCGTACTTCACGCCGCCCTCGTTCATCGCGATGTAGCCGCCGTTGGTCTGCGGCAGCTTCTGCTTCACGATGTCGGCCTGGATCGTCACGCCCAGATGGTTCGCCTGGCCGGTGAGATCCGCCGAGGAGTGATAGTCTTCGTCCTTCTTGAACACCGAATTCCGCAGATAGCACCAGAGAACCGTGCCCATGCCGAGCTGGTGCGCGAGGGAGAACGCCTCGGAGACCTCTACGATCTGCCGGGCGCTCTCCTCGGAACCGAAGTAGATCGTCGCACCCACGGCCGCGGCGCCCATGTCGTAGGCCTGCTCGACCGTACCGAACATGATCTGATCGTAACCGTTCGGGTAGGTGAGCAGCTCGTTGTGGTTCAGCTTCACGATGAACGGGATCTTGTGGGCGTACTTGCGCGACACCGCGCCGAGAACGCCGAAGGTGGAGGCGACGGCGTTGCACCCCCCGTCGATCGCGAGCTGCACGATCCTCTCCGGATCGAAGTAGTCGGGGTTGGGCGCGAAGCTGGCGCCGCCGGAGTGCTCGATCCCCTGGTCGACGGGAAGGATCGAGAGGTGGCCCGTGCCCGCGAGCCGCCCCGTGTCGAAGATCCACTGCAGGTTGCCGAGCGTTCGGTTGTTCCTGTCGCTCGCGGCGTACACCCGATCGACGAAGTCCGGGCCGGGCGCGTTCAGTCGGTCCTTCGTGATGCCGGTGGACTCGTGCTCGAGGAGATAGTCGGCGTCGTCGCCGAGCAGGTCGAGAATCTCGCTGTTCATATCACTGGATCCGGGGAAGGTTCGACTTCGTTGCGGCGATCGCGACGCATACGGTCGCTCACTGTGTCCACGCCATTCCAAGATGCGCCGCGAACCGCGCCGCCGCAAAGAGCGGATCGACGGCGCTCAACCCGCCAGGGGCGCCGGCGGTTCGCCCGGCAGATAGTCGCGGAAGAGACGACCGTAGATGTCCCATACGGTGACGAAGAGCGCGGCGACGATCGGGCCGAGGATGAAGCCGACGGCGCCGAAGAGGTAGAGCCCGCCGAGCGTGCTGATCAGCACGAGCAGGTCGGACATCTTGGTGTCCTTCCCGATGAGCCAGGGACGCAGGAAGTTGTCGACCGACCCCACGACGGCGAGGCACCAGAGGCCGAGCCCGATCGCCGGGACCG
>CAZOEX010000077.1:0-9302 GCA_964578925.1 uncultured Gemmatimonadota bacterium
GCTGTAGCCTTTCCCCGCCGGCACTGTAGCAGTTTGCGAAAGGATTGCAGGTAGACCCGGGAACGGAGAGCGCACGTGGCATCGCCGCGTCTCGACGAGACGGCTGAATCTGCTGTCCATTCTGAAGTTAGTGTACCGGGGCTCCCGCGATTCTCCTGCGCCCCATCCTTGCGTTACTCGATGGGAGCCGTACTCGAAAGACGACTGCCGGAGGGGAATCCGATGGAATCAACGACCAAGATGGAACCGCGAGACGCAGCCTCACGGGCGATCCGGAGGAAGAGGACCATCGTCCTCGCGGTCGCCCTCGCCATCTTCGCCGGGTGCGGAGGGGACGAGGAGGGGATCACCGATCCGACAACCGTCACCCTCGGCGAGACGACCTTCGTCACGCTGGTGAATCCGGTCGTGAACGACGCGAACCAGAAGGCCGTGCCTGCCCCGGGTTCCGAGAAATCCAGCGTCGACGTCGCGGTGCTCGACGGCCCCTCGGGCTCCACCGATGCAAGTGGGATCGTGGTGCTGGCACCGGTCCAGGCGGGAACGAAGAGCGTTTCGTTCGACGACGGATCGAACGGCGGAACCCTTTCGCTGGAGATCGAGGACAGGGATCTGCGAGAGGTGGCGGTGGCGCTCGACGAGGGTGGAGCGGCGGAAATGGCGAACGTCGAATACGCCTTCGGCGGCCAGGTGGTGACGATCACCCCGGACATGTCCATCGCAGACGTGAACGACGCGCTCGCTCAGAGCAACATCATCGTCCTCGTCGAGGGCGGGGTCTACACGGGGAACGTGGAGTTCTCCGGAAGCAACGTGACGCTGTTCGGGGAAGGAGCCGAAGGCGGCAACGTGACGATCGACGGGAACGTGGTGGTGAGCGGGAGCCAGAACCGCCTGCGTGGCGTCCGGGTGACCGGGGACCTTTCGGTTCCGGGTAGCAACGCGGGTGTTTCCTTCAGCTCCGTCGTGGGCTCCGTCACGTTGGACGGAAGCGATACCCGGTTGCTCAGCAACGCTTTCTGCGGCGGCACCACGATCATCGGCGGCGGTCTCCTGGCTCTCGAGAACGCCGGAATGGATCCGATCCCGGCGCCAGCTGGCGGCTGCTGAACACCCACATCGTAGCGACGTGGTGGAGGCACATGTGACGACGGAAGGTCCTTGCACGTCGATCACACACGAACAGGAACGCTCTGAGAAAGGCACACCCGGCGCGAGCCGGGGCCGCAAAGCCAGGAGTCTCCGTCGACATCGTACTGCGGAGATCGTCCGGCCGCCGAGTGCGCCGCACGAAACCGAGCCGACTGCTACGGCTCGCGTTCATGTCGGGACCGGCGAGAGCGATCGCCGTGATACGGCTTACTCAGGTAAGGAAGACCTGGCATGAACACGACCGATCCGAATACCCGGAAAACCGAAAAGGTACGCGAACGCATCTTGCGCATCGCCGGAGCGCTCGCGGCGATCCTCATCTTGGCCGCGGTTTCCGCCTGTGGCGACGACGGCGAGAGCCTCACGGACCCCGAAGGCCAGCAACCCACGCTGACCGCGGTGGCGCCCGACAGCGGCAACGCCGGAACCCGCGTGGAGATCACCGGCTCCCAGTTCGAAGCGGGAGCTTCCGTGTCGTTCGACGATCTGGCGGCCGATTCCGTCGAGTTCGTCGATGCCTCTACGCTGCTCGCCTTCGCGCCCGAGGGCCTCACCGTCGGAACCCTGTACGATGTCGAGGTGACGAACCCGGGTGGCAAGTCGTCGTCACTGGCCGACGGCTACAAGGCCGTGGAGCCCGCCCTCCTGGTCGTCAACGGCGTCTCGCGGCCTTCGGGGAACGCCGGTAGCACGGTGATCCTGGAAGGGAAGGCGTTCGGCGACCTGGTAAGTCTCGGTCAGGTGTTTTTCACGGATGGAACGGGTCAGCCCCTCGAGGCGACGGTGAGCTCGCCGGAGAACTGGACCGACGAGTTCGTGGTAACCACGGTTCCGTCGGGCACCGCCGAAGAAGGTCCCCTCTGGATCGAGACGCCGAACGGCGCCACCGACTCGGTCACCTTCCGGGTGCTGTCGGCCGCCAGCTTCAGTCCTTCACTCATCAACTGGACCGCGACGACGTCGCTCCCGTCGCCGGCGCAGGGTCTCGGAAGCGGTTTCCTGTCGCTCGAGACGGGACCGGCGCCGGGCAACCTCGTGTTCGTGACCGGCGGGGCCGACGGGGCGGTCGCTCCGATGTCGTCGGTCCACTACTCCGAAATCGACGCGAGCGGCAACTTCAGCGCCTGGACGCCGGCCGAGTCTCTGCCCGCCGAGCGGGCGTTCCACGGCATGGTCGTGGCGACGCCCTTCAACGCCCGAGTCGACACGCTCGACGGGGGTCACCTGTACGTGGTGGGCGGAATCGATGCGGCGGGAGCGCCCGTCACGACGGTGTATCACTCCACGGTCGGACTCGATCGAACCACGTCGGCCTGGAGTGCCGAGACTCCCCTTCCGCAGCCGCTCCACTCCATGGGGGTCGTGGTCTTCCGATCCTGGCTGTACGTGGTCGGGGGCGCGACGACCGGCGACGAGCCGGTGACCACCGTCTACCGGGCGAAGCTCGCCGAGGACGGTTCGATCGGGCCCTGGGAGAGCCAGCCCGACTTGCCTGCGGCTCGTTCGTACGTCGCCGTCCGGCAGGCGGCCGGAGTCGTCTATGTGCTCGGGGGCGAAAGCGCCGCCGTCACGCCGGGTGACGCGACCGATACCGCGACCAAGTCCATCGAGGTCCTCTACAACAGGCTCGACTTGCGGACGGCGGAGTTCACGGGAAGCACATGGAGCGTGAACCCCAACGATCTGATCAAGGCACAGGCGAAACATTCGGCGGTCGTGGCCGGCGGCTGGGTTCTGGCTAGCGGGGGTCTCTACAACGGGGCCTCGACATCTTCGACCGAGCATGCATATGCATCCATCAACTCCGATGCTACACTCGGCTCGTTCAACGGAGCCACGGGTTCGCAGACGATCGTCTCGGCGGGTGGCGTCCCGTTCTTCAATCACGCGGCGGTTGCGTACGTCGACGGCGCGGGTGAGGCGCACGTCGTGGTTCTCGGCGGAGCGGACGTGAACAACCCGGCCACGACGCTCGACGGGGTGTGGATCTACTGACGAAGCGACAGCAGTGAATGCTCGCGCGCCCGACTGCCGGGGTCGTTGAATTGCCGGAAAGCTGGGGGTCCGGGGCCTGTACGGTCTCGGGCCTTCTGCTACTTCGGGTCGGCACCGAGTTTGCCGGCGACCCACGTTCTTCCCCCCCATCCCGGCGAATCGTTCTCAGAGCAGGTTTTGTCAGGAAGCAATAGGTTAGTCGAAAGTTCGAGCAGGCAACCATGAGAAAAGATCGGTAGGGTCGATGAGTCGTATTCGTATCAGCGAGGACGGGGAGTTCGAGGTCGGCGGGAAGTCGTACCACATACCCGAGGATCTGCCGGCTCGGACGCTCGCCGTCTATCGAACGCTGCTCCGGCCGATCCCCGACATCCGGGGAGGTACGCAACTGAGCGAGGAGCGCCGGGCCGCGAGTGAAGCCTATCTATCCCGCCGCGCCGCGGCGGGCGTCATCCCGGGGTTCGATCTGAGCGCCTCGGCGTCGGTTCCCGCCGACGACATCCGGGCCATCCACCGCTGGATCGCCCGCCATCGGTTGGCCCCGGCCCCGACGGGCTGAGCGAGAGGCGAGAGGCTACCCAAAGCGCAGTTCCCAGGTAGGAACCGCCTGCCCGATCCCGGCACCGATACGCGCGCCTTTCCAGGTCGCGCGACTGCGAAGCCAGTCTCACAGCAGCCCGTCCAGGTACAGGTGCACGCGGATTCGCTCCGGCGAGCGCCCCCGGAGGACCCGCGCCACGTCCATTCGCAGCAGGCCGTCGAGCACGGAGGCGCCGAGTCCGGCGGACGCTGCCGGCCGCCCGGACCAGAATGCGTCGCGCGACCCGGCCCATCCGGTGTCGCCGAAGCCGATGAGCCGCACCGCCGGGAGTCCGTAGGCGAGCTCGAGGCGACCGGTCCAGAAGGCGGGGCCGGCCAGGGCTCCGCCGGGGAACGCGCGGAGCGTGGCCGGCCCGCCGAGGATCCACTGTCGCTGGACCGGCAGATCGCCCCAGCTCGTGCCCGCCCGCAGGTCGAGGGCGCCCGATAGGCGCCCGGCAATCGGCCGCGAGATCCCGGTCGAGACGCCGATTCGGCCGAACCCGCGATCGCCGCCGCCGGCTTCGCCCCACAGGCTCGCGAGCCCGATCCATCCGTCCGGGTCGACACCGAACTGCGCCCGCACCCTCGCCGCCAGGCCGACCAGGTCGATGCGCTCCGCCTCGAGATTGGCCGGCATCGTGACGTCTCCGAACAGGTTCGCGAGGCTCGCGTCGGTTTCCTTCTCGGCGGGCGCGTGGTGTTCCGCGAACAGCCGGGCGTCCCAGCGGAGGCGCCCGCGCTCGGCCGTTAGTTCCACCTCTCCACCGGTCGCCCGGTAGTACTGGCCGTGGTCGTACCCGAGCAGCAGCGCGGACGCGGACGCGGCCAGTCCGAACGGAGATTCCAGGTCCGCGGCGTTGCGGAGCGCCCGGTAGCCGCGAATCGCCAGCCGAGCGCCCCCGACCGGTCGGGCCAGTTCGACCTCGAGGTTGGGCTCCAGGTCGCCGACACCGAGCCGCGCGCTCCCCTCGAACTGCCAGCGCGATCCCACGGGGCCCCACGCTCGAAGCGCGCCGCTGAGAGCCTCGACCCGATTGTAGCGCCAACCGCCGACCGCGGTCCCGGAGGGGGAGATTCCCGGCGCCTGCGGCGCGAGGGCGTCCAGCTGGTCCCGCATCCAGTCCAGCTCTTCGTCGCTGAAGGCGTCGGACCCGCTGTCGAACCAGTTCTCCGTCAGCCACGGGGACGCGCGCAGCGAGTCGTCCGGCGGATGATAGACGACACGGCGCTTCGGCGGCGGCTTCCGGACGCGCCCGTCCTCGGTCACCGGTTCGTCGTTCCCGGCGCCTTCCTCCTCGACGAAGCGGGTCCAACCATCCGGCGGATCGGCGTCACTGGACAGCCGGCCGGCGTCCACCTCGACTTCCGACGCCACGGTCTCGAGGGTCACGGGAAGGCTCGCGAGCGAAGCCACGCGGGCGACGCCCTCGAAGCGGACGCGGTGGGCCAGCCACCACTGGAGATCGTACAGGCCGTACTCGACGACCATCGCGTCCACGGCGACGGTGATCGGCTTCAGGAGGCCGGGCACTTCGTCGGCCTCGTCCGGCTCGTCGATCTCGAGGTTGAACTCCCTCGACGGCCGGAAGACCCCTCGTACCAGCGCGGCCGTCTCCAGGTCGAACCAGAGCGAGCCCGCCAGCAGCGGGAAGTCGGGGGACGGGGGCGAGAACCGCACCTCGACCATCGTGATCTCGCGGCCGAGCGCCGGGAGCTCGATGCGCATCGTGTCGCCCGAGACGAAACGGTAGTACGCCACGGCCGAGTCGCTGAGCGGATGGAGGAAGGACTCGTCGCCGAGGTGCAGACGATCTCCGGTCGGATCGAGTGGATAGGTGTCGAGCGGGTCGGGCCGGTCGGTCTCGATACGGGCGGCGTCTCCGGCGATCGGCACCTCGTGCCGAATGCCCAGCCACCGCACCGTCTCGGCGCCGTCGCGTTCCCAGCGGACGCGCGCGACACGCTCGGAGCGAAACAGACCGCGCTCGCGGCGTAACGATCCGGCGGTGAGGCCCGTGTACAGCCGCTCGCGTACGACGGCCTCGTACGCCTCCAGGCCCTCCGCCTCCTGGCCGCGGGCCGTTCGGGCGCGTTCGATCAGCTCGAGCGCCAGAGAGTCCTGGCCGGGAAGCCGGGCCCGGGCGGTCGCTGAGTCCCGGGCGGTTGCTGAGTCCCGGGCGGCCGCCGAATCCTGGGCGGGCAGGGACGCCGGCGCCGTCAGCAGGAGGGCGACGGCGAGCCCGGTTCCCCGTGCCGCGTCCAGCCACCTGATTCTGCTCTTTCCGGTTTCCAAGGACGCATCCCTCGTGTCGAGCCTCGTCGGTCAGCCCGTTCCGCAATACGTCCTTGGTGGGTGTCAGGTTTCCCGACGAACGACCGTGTCCGACGGGGGACCGATCATTGGTTCACGGAGAGGGAATCGCCGCCTCCCGACCCGCACTGGGGCTCGACCCCACAGGCCAGAATGCCACCCCGGCACCAGATGCACTCCCATCCGCTGACCGCCGCCCCGCCGCCCGGCATGCCGAACGATGCCGCCTGGGTCGGAGTCGACGCCTCCTGGTTCATCGACGCCATCTCGCTCCCGTAGGCGCCGTACACCAGGATCGTCGCGCTGTCGGGCGTGGAGGCGTCCACGTGCACGAGAACCAGGCTGTCCTCGGGGGCCGAGCGCATGGAGACCGGCGTCATCGTCTTCCCGGGATCACCGACCTGCACGAGCGTTCGTCCCGGCGGTGCGCCCTTGGCCGGCTTGCCCTTGTGCTGTCCGTTGCCGAACTCCTTTCCGTCGACCTCGACGAGCCGGTCGTTCGCGACGGTGATGAGGACGGACGGTCCCCCGGCCGCCGCATCACCCCCGCCCGACCCCTCGGGGCCTCCGCCGCACGCGCCGACGGTCATCGCCAGCAACGCGCCGCTCACGAACATGACTGCGGAGTGTCGCAGAGCATCCTGTTTCATCGGTCATCTCCTCGCTCATGAGGAACCTCGGTGGATCCCGCCGTTCGGTAGGCGGAGTAAGCGGCCATCGCTTCGCGTGCGTCCTCCTGGTCGCCGAGGGCATCCGACGACTGCGCCCGATACCAGCGGGCCATCGTACGCAGCCCCCAGCTCTCGGCCAGTCCGTGCAGGTTCAGGGGACAACTCTCGATCTGCTTCAACTGTTGCACGGCCACTTCGTGCCGTCCGGCGACCCGGGCCAGGAGGCCGGTGAGGAAGTGTTCTTCGGCGTACGTCGTCTCGGCCTCGGCCAGCCGGGCCAGCTGTACCTCCAGCGCGGCTTCGGCCGCCTGCAGGTCGCCTTCCGTTCCCGCGGTGGAGTCGGCTGCGAGGAAACCGCGCCAGAGCATGGGCACCTCGAGCCCGGCATCCTCCCAGCCGGCGAACCAGCGCTCACGAATGCTCGGGCTCCGGCTCACGGCGAGTCCCGGGCCGACACCGATCCGCAGTCCGAGAAACCGGAGGTGCGCGGACTGGGACGCCGTGTATTCGGGCTCGGACCACGTGTCGAAAAGCCGTTCGAACGGAGTCCGCAGCGACTCGCCGACCTCGCCCGCCGCCGCCCGCAGGCGGATCTGGACGAGCGGCTCGGCCACGTCGCCGGCGAGAATGGGCGGTCCGCCGCCGGGATCGCGGATGGCCCAGGTCGCAGTGGACCATTGTGATCGGCCGAGGGCGATTGCGGTGTCGGCCTGGCCGAGGGCGACGTGTACGTTCACCGCCTCACTCGGCATCGTTTCTTTCTCGATGCGCGACATGCCTTCCTCCAACAGCAGTCGTGCCTCATCGACATCGTCCGTCGCGAGGTGCAGCATGGCGAGGCGGAGCAGATCCGCAGGCATCGTGTCGCCGCGCAGCTCGAGCGAGCGCTCCCATTCGCGGCGGATGTCCAGCGAGATCCGGCGGAGCGAAGCCGAATCCTGCTGACATCCGCGGTTCGACCGAAGCCAGGTCAGCCAGTTGGCCAGCTCTTCGTGCGGCCGGGCCTGCTCCGGATGGATCTGTACCCATGACTCGAGCAGCCCGCGCGAGCGCTGGGCGAGACTGTCGGCGCGTTCGATGGCGCCCGCCGGCTTCGCGGCCGAGAACTCCGCGTGGAGAATCCACTCGATGGAGTCGTCGACGACCGGACAGAAGCCCACCTGGTTGGCCGCCTGGGTCTGTCTGAACGGAGGTCGGGGCGGTGTCTCCGGCGGATCGAAGCCCGGACACCGTTCATGCCGCGCCGCATCGACGAGATTGCGGTCGATGTCGAACAACATGCCGTACGCCAGCTGCCAGTCGGGAGCGAGGTCCGCCGCCGTCTCGAACGCCCGGCGCGCCCGGTTCAGATTCTGCCGCGGGACGGGTCCGTCGGGCGTCGACTCGAGCAGGGGGTCTTCCAGCTCGACCGCGCCGAGAAGGAGCCAGGCCTCCACATCCGAAGAGTCGGCCGCCAGGATGTGGGTGTACAGGTCGCGAGCGACATCGTACTCGCCTTCCCAGAAGGCCCGGAAGGCCTCGATGTGGTCACGGAAACCGGGGCGTACGCTGCGACTCCCCAACGTGCGGTCGACCGCCTGCGTGAGCCGGGCGATCTCGGGACCGTTCTCGAGCATGAGCCGGGACTCGCGAGCCGTCTGCCAGTACAGGGTAAGCGCTAAGTAGTGCAGGGCGCTCGTGAACATCGAGTCCCGCTCGATCGCGGAGCGGAACTGCCGCTCGGCTTCCGCGAGATGCCAGTTGCGGAGTGCCTCGAGACCGGCGTCGAAGTCCCGGTGGGCATCCGGGTTCGGCGATTCCCTGCGGAGCTCCTCGATGCTCGCTTGCTGGTCGCGGATCCGCAGAATTCGTTGCGCGATCGGCGCGACCAGGCGGTCGAGGTCGTCGGCGGGGCCGGCCGTCAGGATCGACGAACCGAACTCCTCGCCTTCCGCTACGTCGTACAGGAGCGCCTCCAGGTAGAGACTGTCGCCGTCGACATCGAGCTCGAGACCGATGAGAGAACCCGCCCGCTGGTTCTTCGCCATGTCCCGCGCCTGGCTCAACGACGGTAGATCGTCCTGGTCCAGGCCGAGCTTCGCCGCCATCCCGTCGTACGCCGCGGTCGTGACGGTACGCACCGTTTCCCATCCCCGAAGCTGACGGGTGAGACGACGGGCCACGCGATCCGCGAGCCTCGCATCGTCGGCCGTGTCACCACGAAGCCCGAGAGGGGCCACGAGGTAGGAACCGCGCGGATCTTCGATCGCGTATGCCGGGTTGACCGAGCTGAGACGCATGGCGACCAGCCAGCTGGCCGCGAGAAGCAGGGTCCCGACGGCGACGGCCACGAAGAGTCCAGCCCAACGGAAGGGACGCGCCGCGTCGTCTTCGTCCAGCTCCACCTCGGCCGCCGGAAGTGTCCGGCTGAGCCTCCCCTGGGAGTCGATGTCGTAGATCCACCCCACGACGGCGGCGACGGGCAATCCCAACAGGACGAGTACGGTCAGCGCGGTGAGGAGGGTCTCGGGGAGATTGAGGGCGGGGATGACGATGTCCGCCCCCTGGAGCATGGCGAATCCGAGCCCGCCGTAGATCGCCACGACCTCGAG
>CAZOEX010000078.1:0-632 GCA_964578925.1 uncultured Gemmatimonadota bacterium
AGATCGGCGCCCTGCTCGGCATCCTGTTCGCTTTCTTCCGCACCTGACCGGATCGGCCAACACATACCGCTGTACCGCGGCTGCCCTACCGCCGGGCCGTCTCCGCCGCGGGTCCCGCGATCCGCCCCTCGTCCGTCCGCCGTGTCCAGCCGATGCCGTCCAGATACTCGAGCAGCGGAATGAGGTAGCGCCGCGTCACCCCGAGCGCCTCCCGGAAGTGGGTCGGACGGGCGGCTCCGGCGCCATCCTCTCCGTCGTCTTCTCGCTGCCCGGCGGCGCTCCCCGCCGAATGCGCGTCGAGCACCTCGAGCGCCGTCGAGCGCAGCCGCCTTTCGGCATTGGCGGTCACGTACAGCTCCGGCGTGACCTGGACGATCTCGCCCGCATCCACGAGGAGGCGGAGCAGGTCGTTGACCAGCGCGCGCTCAGTACCGAGCTCCGCCGCCAGCTCCGCCGGATCGGGCGGCATCAGCCCACCGTCGCGGATGGCGGCCAGGAGTCCCTCCCGCATCTCGACCTCGCCGGTGGACAGCTCGACCTCGTGATCGGCCAGCCGGATCTCGGGTCCTTCGACGACGACCCGGCCGGAGCTGCGCAGCCGATCGATAGCCGCCTCGACCAGTTCGTCCGCG
>CAZOEX010000078.1:642-9276 GCA_964578925.1 uncultured Gemmatimonadota bacterium
CGTACACCTGCATTGCGAAGTCGTTGGACAGGTGCGATACCGCTCGCGAGTTTCAGGTTCGCTGTGGGACAGTGAGCGACCGTCACTGGTGCGTCTGCCAAAATGTCGACCTCGTGGTCCGACAGCCGAATCTCCGGCCCCTCGACGACGACCCGCCCGGCGCTCCGCAGCCGATCGATCGCCGCCTCGACCAGCTCGTCCGCGTCGTCCTCGTCGGCGGCCGCGCGGAGCGACTCGAGCGGCAGCGCGGGCGTCCGGGGCGATGCTTCATGCTCTCGGCGGAGCCAGTCCTCGAACCGCTCGGCCAGGGCGTCGATCCGGGTGGCGTCGAACCAGCGGTCGCCAATGCGGCGGACCTCGGGAGCTCGTATTGCACCGGCCGCGTCATCCGCGTCGGTCGACGCGTCCTGCAGCCCGCCGGTCCCGCCGGTCTCCATGGGCTCGGGCAGCGGATGCGGGGTCGAGAGCCGAAGTCCGTCCCGGTCGATGCCGCGTCCGCCGGCCAGCCGCACCGCCGCCGCGATCGAAGTCGTCGGATCGGCGTCCAGCACTTCGGCCCATGCTTCCGTCCGCCCCTCCCGGTCCCTCCAATCGCGCGGTGGATCGAGCTCCGCCACCCGGGCGCCGCCGAGGAGCTCGACCGGCGAGTAGAACCGGAGGATGCACCGGTCCCCGGCGCGGGTCACGAGCGGTGACTCGCAGGCGAGCACGGCGTGGCCGCGGTCGCCCGGCGCTGCCGGGGTCCGCCCGGGCAGCTCGATCCGCGCCATCACCTCGCGCGTGCCGAGCCACACGCGGATCCGGGTGCCGTCCTCGATGAGGCGCTCCGCATCCTCGAGCATCCGGTACGCCACGGCCACGCGGTCGACCGGTCGCCAGCTCGAAAGCGACACGAGGGTGTCGCCGCGGCCCACCTCGTCCACCGTCACGCCGACGAGCCCCGCGGCGCAGCGCCGGCGCGCCTCGACGCGCGAGCGCTCTTCGCCGTGCACCTGCAGGCTACGGACGCGCACGTCGCGGTCGGCCGGCAGCACCCGAAGCCGATCGCCGGTCGCAACGGCGCCCGTCCACGCCGTTCCCGTCACGACGGTGCCGGTGCCCGAGATCGTGAAGGAACGGTCGACCGGCAGGCGAAAGACCGGATCGGGGGACGGCGGATCGAGGCGTCCGACGAGTTCCGCCAGCGCCGCACGCACGTCGTCGACTCCCTCTCCGCCGACGGCATCCACGCGGATGATCGGCCAGGAGCCCGAATCACCCGCGCCGACGTCGGCTGCCGACGCTTCGGCGCTGGCCCGGTTGAAATCGCTTCCCTGCCCCGACACCCGCCCCAGTTCCTCGCGCACCGCTTCCTCGGCGAGATCGGCGAAGGCGGGCTCGACGCGGTCGATGTTCGTGAGCGCGACGACCCCGTCCCGAATGCCGAGCAGCTTCGCGATCTGCAGATGCTCGGTCGTCTGGGGCATCGGCCCCTCGGCGGCCGAGACGACCAGGAGCACGGTGTCGAGACCGGTCGAGCCCGCGAGCATGTTGCCGATGAAGTCGCGGTGGCCGGGCACGTCGACGATCCCGAGCTGCACATCGCCCTCCTCGCCCTCGACCTCCAGCTCCAGGTGGGCGAAGCCGATGTCGATCGTCAGGCCACGCTCCTTCTCCTCCCGCCAGCGGTCGGTGTCGACCCCGGTAAGGGCGCGCACCAGGGTCGTCTTGCCGTGATCCACGTGCCCCGCGGTGCCCAGCACGAACGATTTCATGTCGTCGCTCCCGCGCGTCTCACGCCACCGGCGTGGTAAGGAAGTCGAGCGAGCGGATCCGCGTGTTCTCGGCCACGTGCCAGCGGATGAACTGCGAGAGCAACTCGAGGTGGGAGGGCGGCGGCTCGATCGCAGTCTCGCCCGCCACGAGGGCGATCAGGGCCTGGACCTCCTCCGGCGCCAGATAGCGACCGACCGATGGGCAGCGGTGGCAGCGGAGCCCGCCCTCGGAGAGATCGAAGCGGGCGGGCTTCTCCGGATCGGGCGGCCGCCCGCAGTCGATGCAGGTCGCGACCGCGGGGGCGAAGCCGAGCAGGGTGACGAGCCGCCAGATGCGCGACGCCCCGACCGCGCGAACCCGGGCGACCGGCGCTTCGAGCAGGTCGTCGAGGGCCCCCGTGACGAAGTCGAACAGCCGCCCGGCCGGCTCCTCCTGCGGGGCGACCCGCATCACGAGCTCGCACACGACCGAGGCGGAGGCGAAGCGGGCCAGGTCGTTCCCCAGGGCCTGGCGCTCTTTGATGAGGTCGAAGCCGGAGAGGGTGTGGAGATCGCGGCTCGACTTCAGGTAGAAGGTCGCGGAGCCCTCGGCGAAGGGCTCGAGCACCCCGGAGAAGCGGCTCTTCGGACGGAGCGCCCCGCGCGCGATCACGCTCACCGGGCCCCGGTCGCGGGTCAGCAGACGCAGAATCTTGCTCGTGTCGCTGTAGCGATACGTCTGAAGAATGACCGAGCGGGAGGTGACGATGGGCACGCCGCCAAGCTACTCCCACGCCCCGGCGCTCGGCAACGATCCGCGCGACACCTCCATCGCGCGCCTACCGGAGCAGCAGGTCGCTCGATCCGAAGCCCGACGGCACCTCCTCGAGCGCCGGCCCGTTCGCCTCCAGCAGGAGGAGCCGGCCCGCCTCCGCGGTGGCGAAGGTGACGCAGAGCAGGCGGCCGTCCTCGACGGCGGTCGCGGCCCAGCAGTCGACCGGATCGCCCGCCGCGTCGCGTACGTCGATCGGAGCCCCCGGCCCGTCGACGAAGATCCCGCTGGCCGGGTCGAAGGAGACGAGGTTCGTGTCGACGAAGTCGTTCGTCGACGTGACGTAGACGAGCCCGTCGGCTCCCGCCTCGATGGCGACCCCGTTGGCGGCGAGCGGGATGAAGTCGCTCGTCGAGCGGTCCTCCACGTCCACGACCACGAGCCCGCCGTTGCCGACCGGGGCGAAGGTCGCGTCGAGCGTGCCGCCGAGGAGCACGATGAGCCGGCCGTCGACGAGGACGCCGTCGATCGCGTTGAGCGCTCCGTCCGGCAGGTCGATCGTCTCGATGAGGGCTCCGATCGCGTCGATCACGAACACCCGGCTCGGGCCGAGCGGTGCGAAGGTCCCGCCGTCGTCGTCGATGAACGCGTCGATCGCCACCAGCTCGTCGCCCGCGGGGATGACGGCCTCGACGAACGTTCCGACGTCGCCGGTCACGCGAGTCGCCTCGGTCTCCCCCGGCATCACGGTGTAGACCGCGTCGCTCCCTCGGCCGGCCACCCAGGCAGCGCCCGCGCCGTCGAAGCGGGCGCGGGACGGGTTCGCGGCCTCGCCCTCCGGATCGGGGAACTCGACGGACTGGACGGTGCCGGCCGACAGGTCCGCGAAGAGGACGCGGCTCCCGCCGAACGAGCTGACCGTCGTCACGGCGTGCGTTTCCGTCGCGTCGAGGGCCGTGCCGTCGAACGCCGCGCCGAGATCGATCGGATTCCCGACCGCCTCGAGCCCGTCGGTGACCTCGAAGCCCGCGACCGTCTGCCCGGTCGAGTTCAGCACGAGAACCCCGCGCGGATCGTCGGGTCCGGGCCCGATCGGCATCGGGTTCCCGTCGTCCTCGCAGGCGGAAACCCCCGGGAGAAGAGCGAGCAGGACGGCCAGCGGAGCCGAGCGGAGTCGGGCGAATATCGTCGAAGAATGCATCGGTTCAGTCCTCCTGGATGTCGGCGTGTCTCGTGTCGTTGGGATGGATGTCTATGGTCAGGCGGAGCGAGCGCCCCGGCTCCGGGAACAACTCCACCAGCTCGTACCGTCGGTCGAAGAGGTTCGTCACGTCGAGGCTGGCGACGATGTCGAAGGGCCCGGGCGTAAGACGACGTCGCAGGCCCAGGTCGACGGTGAGGAAACCGTCCAGCCGCCGCGTGGCCGCGACGGACGTCGTCCGGGAACCCGTGTAGGTCGCATCCAGCCTGAGGGCCGTCTCCCGTCGCTCGAGCTCGACCGACGCGCTCGCGATGACGTCCGGTTGATAGGGCAGCGGATTCCGATTCGATCCGAAGCCGACCCGGCTGTCCTGCAGCGTCACTCCGGCCTCGACGGCCCAACCGAGGCCACGCTTCCGGCCCCCGGCATCGCGTCGCGAAACCGGACTCCCGACCCGCGCTTCGAGCTCCATACCGCGGGCCACGAGGCGGTCCAGGTTCCTCGGGCTCCAGACGGCGACCGAGCTGGCCAGCCAGACGATCGGGTCCCGCGTGTCGCGGGTCCACGCGGCCAGCTTCACCGAGGCGCCGGCCCACCCCAGCGACCGGGACGCCTCCATCCCCAGCTCGGCGTCGAGCACGACGCGCTCCGGATCGAGCTCCGCATGCGCCCGGACGCCCGGTGCCGCTTCGAAGTGGAGGTCGGCGAAGGTGGGCAACCGGTATCCCCGGCCGACGCGGCCGTAGAAGCGAGTCGAGGGATCGGGCCGGTACCATGCACCGATCTCCGGCGACAGGGCCGATCCGTCGCCGCTCACGTCGACCCCGATCAGCGGCTCGACACCGAACCCCGAATCCCCGGGGCCCGATCGGAAGGCCCGGCGCACCGTCGCCCCCGCGGCGGAGCGGTCCGGATCGCCGTCGATTCCGTCGCCCTCCAGTCGCTCGAGCGACGCCCGGCCGGCTATGACCAGGTCGCCGAATTCAGGCAGCGCGACTTCCCCGCCCGCGCGAAAATCGAGGGCCCGCTGGCTCGACGGCTCCGCCGAATCGCCCGTCGGCCCGTCCGAACCGCCTGTACCGTCCGAACCGCCGGGCGCATACCGCATCGTGAGCCGGCGGAGCCCGATCCGGCCAGTAGCGCGCTCGCCGCCCACCGACGCCGAAGCCGACCATCGGGCCTCGCGCCACCGGTCCCCCTCGAATACCGAGGTGCCCAGCCGGCCCGGCACGCCGCGCTCGAGCCGGTCGTAGCGCATCGTTCCGTGGATGGCGTCCGTCTCCGCCGAGAGCTCCACCCAGTGCGACTCCGAATCGGCGTTCGTTCGCTCACGCTCGGGGGTTCCGTGCGCCAGCCGGTTCTCGTAGGAGAAATCGTTCTCTGCTCCGCGGAGACCGGCGCCGATGCGAAGATCGACGTCTCCGTCGCGTCCGGCGGACGCGGACATCTCGTAGGCGCCGTACGATCCGAGACCGATCCGCGCCTCCGGTTTCCCGCGATTCCCGGACGCCGACTCCAGGAGAAGCGCCCCCCCGAGCGCACCCGATCCGTACCGGGCCGTGCCCGCACCCCGGACGAGCGTGGCGGAGGAGAGCGATTCGAGGGGCACCCCCGAGAGATCCGCCTCTCCGGTGAGCGGATCGTTGATCGGGAGGCCGTCGAGCAGCACCAGGACCCCCTCGGGCCGGCCGCCCCGCACGGACAGCACCTGGCGGCCTCCCCCGCCGAAGCTCCGGACGCCCACCGACGTCCGTGACTCGAGCCAATCCGCCAGGTCGCGGAACGGCACCACGCCCTCGCCCGGTTCGAGCCGCTCGACCGAGCGCGCGAGCCCCGGATCGAACAGCGTTCGCCGCACGGTGGCCCGGAGCGCCGGAAGCCGTGTCGTGTCCACCGCGGGGGCGGCCTCAGCGGAATCCGTTCCCGCTTCCTGTCCGGTGAGCGGCTGCGGCAAGGCGGTAAGAATCGCGGCGAGGGCGAAGACGAAGCCGTGCCGAAGAAGCCTGCCGCTCACGCTCCTCACGTTTCCGTCCCCCGCGCCACCGGAACCGCCACGCAGCCGAGTCCCGTCTGCGCCAGCGTCCGCACCGGCCAGTCGAAGGTCTCGCCCAGGTGCTCCGCGGTGAGCACGTCGACCGGCCGGCCCTCGGCCACGACCCTGCCCTCGCGCAGCAGGACGACATGCGAGGCGAAGCGACTCGCCATGTTGATGTTGTGCGTTACACTGACAACCGTAAGCGACAGTTCAGAAACGAGTTGAGATAGCAATTCGAAGACGGCGTACTCATGGCCGATATCCAGGTGGGCCGTCGGCTCGTCCAGGAGAAGAATCTCCGGCTCCTGGGCCAGGGCCCGGGCCACTCGGGCCCGCTGCAGCTCTCCCGCGCTGAGGCGCGTCACGTATCGATCGGCGAGGCCGGTCATGTCCGTCCGCTCCAGCGCGGACGCGACGACGGCCTCGTCCTCCTCCGACGGCGGGGCGAACGCCCCGAGATACGGATTCCGGCCGAGCCCGACGTACTCCCGGACGCGGACCGCGAAGGCGTCTTCCTCGACGGACGACACGAACGCCATCTCGCGCGCCAGCTCGCGTCGCGGCCAGTCGCCGCTCCTCCGCTCCTTCACCCGGGCCTCCCCCCGGTCACAGTCCAGGAGTCCCGCCAGCGCGCGCAGCAGCGTGCTCTTCCCCGCCCCGTTCGCCCCGAGTACCGCCGAGTGCACGCCGGCGTGCAGCCGGAGGCTGACGTCCCGCACGGCCCAATCGTCCGCGTTGGGATACCGCAACCAGACGCCCTCGAGCGACAGGCTCATACGGTCGCCTTGCTGCCGCGGCGCAACAGGACGAGGAAGCACGGGACGCCGACGAGCGCCGTGACGACGCCGATCGGGATCTCGACCGGACCCCAGGGTCCCCGGGCGAGCGCATCGGCGAAGGCCAGGACGCCCGCACCCGCCAGAAAGCTGAGCGGAAGGAGACGCCGATGGTCGCTCCCCCAGAGAATCCGCACGCCGTGCGGCACGACGAGACCGACGAAGCCGATGATCCCGGCGACCGCCACGGTCGACGCCGCGAGCAGGCTGCCGAGGACGTACGCCGTCCGCTTCGTACGCTCCACGTCGGTTCCCAGCGCCGCCGCCGCCTCCTCGCCCAGCGAGAGCGCGTTGAGATCGCGGGCGAGACGAAAAGCGAGCAGGGCCGCGGGTATCGCGTAAGCCGCGAGGATGAGGTTCATCTCCCACGAGATGCCCGAGAGGCTTCCGAGCGTCCAGAAATACGCCGTCCGGAGGGCCTCGGCCGGCCCCAGCGTGAGGATGAGGGTGATGCACGCGCTGAGGAAGGCGCTCGTGACGACCCCCGCGAGGATCAGCACCCGCGTGTCCATGCGGCCCGCGACGCGCGCCACCCGGAAGACGACGGCGATCGCCCCGAGCCCGCCGGCGAGCGCGGCCAGCGGAAGCGCCGGCCCGGCCGCGGCGGCCAGGCCGGTCACCAGCGCGATGACGGCGCCGAGCGCCGCGCCCGAGGACACCCCGAGCAGGTAGGGCTCGGCCAGCGGGTTCCGCAGCAGGGCCTGGAAGAGCCCGCCGGAGACCGCGAGGGCGGCGCCCACGAGCAGGGCCGCGGCGACGCGCGGTCCCCGGATGTGGACCAGGATCAGGGTCTCCTGCGCGTCGCCCACGCCGCGGAGCACGGACAGGATCTCGCGCGGACCGAGTCCCGCCGGCCCGGTTACGAGCCCCGTGCCGACGGCGAGCAGGAGGAAGGCGAGCAGCGTCGGATAGGGCGGCAGGCGCCGGCTCACGATTCACCGCCCGCCGGTTGCCCGTCTCCGCTCGGCGGCTCCCCGTCGCCCGGCCCCGAGTCCTCCTCGTCGAACGCCTCGGGATGGAGCGCCCGCGCCAGCTCCCGTACCGCCCGGCCGACCCTGGGCCCGAGCCGATGGAGAAGGTCGGCGTCCACGGTCCGCACCTTCCCCGAACTCACGGCCCGCAGATTCGACCAGAGGGGACGCTCCAGCGGATTCGACGCGCCTTCCCACTGCCCGCTGACCGGAAAGAGGACGATGTCGGGATCGCGTACCGCGATCGCCTCGAGGGAGACCGTCGGCGACGGGGCCGCGACGTCGTGGAACGCGTTGCGACCCCCCGCGATCGCGATCAGCGAGTCCAGGTAGCTTCCCCGGCCGATCGTGATCGGCGGCGGATAGGCGATGTCGTAGTAGACGACCGGGCGCTCGAGCTCTTCCGTGCGCCGGCGCACGTGATCGAAGTCCGCCCGAATCGAACTCCAGAGCGAATCCGCCTCGGCCTCACGCCCGAGGAGGTGTCCCATCCGGTCGATGACGTCCCGCAGCTCCGGGATACGGTTCATCCGGAAGACCAGGGAGCGCACGCCCAGACGCTGGAAGTCGGCCACGGTGCGGGCGTTGTCGGAGCCCGCGACCAGCAGGATCACGTCGGGGCGCAGCTCGACGACGCGTTCCACGTCCGCGTTGATCGCCTGGCCCACGTCGGGGATCTCCTCCACGCCGGGCGGATGGTCGTCCCAGGTCGAGCGTCCGACGAGACACTGCTCGGCACCGAGCGCGAAGACGATCTCCGTCGCGGCCGGAATGAGCGAGACGATGCGGCAGGGGGGCTCGGAGAACTCGACGCGACGGTCGAGATCGTCGACGACGACGACGGAGTCGGTCGCCGAGCCGGAGACGGGGTCGCGCGTCTGCTGGGCCGGGAGGGTGGCGAATCCGCCCAGCGTGTAGATCGCCGCGATGAGGAGCGAGCAGAGCCACGCCCGGCGGCAGCGCCCGTTTCCAGTCCCGTAGGAAACCAAAAAACCCCGTCCTTCGGGAAGAGACGGGGTGCGCCCGACGGCTCGGGCCCGCCCACACTCTTCCCGCGAAGAGTTCGTCGTGGGCGAGAACGAAGCA
>CAZOEX010000079.1:0-9163 GCA_964578925.1 uncultured Gemmatimonadota bacterium
GCTCGTGATGAACGCGACCGCCATCCTGCTTCGAAACCGATACCAGTCCAGGCAGCAACAGTGAACGCCCCCGTGACCGAGATCGAGACGGCCCTGAGCACGAGCGACCTCAGCGTCTGGTATGGCCAGACCCACGCCGTGAAGCGGATCTCCCTCGAGATTCCCCGCAATCGCGTCGTCGCGTTCATCGGCCCCTCGGGATGCGGCAAGAGCACCCTGCTGCGCTGCTTCAACCGGATGAACGACCTGATCCCGGCCGCTCGGGTCGAGGGGTCGGTCACCTTCCGCGGGACGAACCTCTACGACGACGACGTTGACCCCGTGGAGGTTCGCCGGCGCATCGGCATGGTCTTCCAGAAGCCGAACCCCTTCCCGAAGTCGATCTACGAGAACATCGCCTTCGGGCTTCGGATCACCGGATATCGCGGCGACATCGAGGAGCAGGTGGAACGCTCCCTTCGCGCCGCGGCGCTCTGGGACGAGGTGAAGGACCGATTGCGCGACAGCGCGCTCGGCCTCTCGGGCGGACAGCAGCAGCGGCTGTGCATCGCCCGGGCGCTGGCCGTCGAGCCCGAGATCCTGCTGATGGACGAACCGGCCAGCGCGCTGGATCCGATCGCCACGAGCCGAATCGAAGACCTGATCGAGGACCTGAAGTCCGACTACACGATCGTCATCGTGACGCACAACATGCAGCAGGCCGCCCGGGTCAGCGACTACACGGCCTTCCTCTACATCGGAGAGCTCATCGAATACGGGGACACGCAGCGCCTGTTCACGAACCCGTCCGAGGAGCGCACCGAACAGTACATCACGGGACGGTTCGGATGAACGGGCACGAACCGCAATCGCCCACGAACCGTACGAAGCCCAGGAGCAGCTGAATGTCACACAAGGTCTTCATCGAGCGGCTCAGCCAGCTCGAGACCCGCCTGCTCGAGATGTCCTCCACGGTCGAGGGCCTCCTCGAGTCGGCGATGGACTTCGCCCTCGAGGGAAGAGGTTCGGCCGAGAAAGTGGTCGAGCGCGACACGGTCGTCGACGCCGAAGAGGTCGCCATCGAGGAAGAGGCGATCGAGCTGCTCGCCCTGCACCAGCCGATGGCCGTCGATTTACGGCTCCTCGTCACCATCCTGAAGATCAACTCCGATCTCGAACGGATCGGGGACCACGCCGTCAACATCGCCAAGGCGGCGAAGCGGCTCCGGACCACACCGCAACGACCGGCGATCCCGCCCGAGCTGAGCGAGATGAGCACGATCGCGAGCGGCATGCTGCGCGACGCGCTCGACGCGCTCGTGCACCGCAACATCGAAGAGGCCGAGGACGTCCGGGCACGCGACGACCGGGTCGACCGGCTGCACGAGTCCATCTTCCGGATCATGCTCACTCACATGCTGGACGCGAACATCTCCGCCTGCCTGCAGGTGATCCTCATGGGCCGCAACATCGAGCGCATCGCCGATCTGGCGACGAACATCGCCGAGGACGTCGTCTTCATGGTCCAGGGAATCACCGTCCGCCACGGTGGGCGCGCGCGGGAAGGCGAAGGGGCGAGTGCCTCGGCGGCCGCCGAGGACACGGAGAGCTAGCGTCCCTTCGGCGCCGCTTCCGGGGACCCGGCAGCGGTCGATCGGCGGCCGTCAGAACGCGAGCTGCAGGTAGAGCAGGAACTGGTCGTCCGTCAGCGGGGGGGCCGTGTTCGTGCCGTCCAGGGCCCGGCCCACGCCCCGGGTCGTTCCGTCCATGCCCAGAGCATATTGCAGGCTGACGCGCGCGAAGAGCCCCGGCGCCATGCCCAGGCCCAGCACGACGAACCGGCTGGCCTCCGGCGGCTCGCCGCCGAGCCCCACGGCGGGCGTGAAGACGTCGTAGCGAGCGCCCACGTCGAAAACCCCCCAGAGCGCGTGCCTCAGGTCGACGGTCGCTCCCTCCGCGTGCAGGTCGCCGCCGTCTTCGCCGGGCGGCGTCGGAAGCGCGGCCTCCGGATCGTACTCGGTCCGCAGATACTCGGCCGCGAGCGACCAGCCCTCGTAGGCGAGGCGCACGTCCGATCCCCAGATGAGCCGATCGCCTTCGAATTCCGCGATCGTCACGAGCCGGCGCGCGTCGGGTTCGGGACCCGTACGTCCCTCGACGGGGAGCACGACGAGGGCGCTGTCCCGTGACCATGCCGCGCTGAGGCCGACCTCGACGACGAACTCCTCGGGAAACTCGAGTTCGCCCACGTTGTTGTACGAGGCTCGGCCGGCGACGAGGAAGGACTTGTCGTCGTTCTCGAGCCGCAGACCGTTCCCGTTGAACAGGCCGCCCGCGAACTCGAGCCGCGTATCGAGCGCGGAGCCACGCAACTGCAGGCCGAGCTGGCGACCGGGGGCCATGGCGAGCGCAAACTGGGACCTCTCGACGAATGGTAGCAGCGCTTTGTCGGCCGTAGCCTCTCGACTCACCGGAGAACGGAAGCCCCCCAGGTCCGCGTGCAGATTGCTGCCGCCCAGCGGAAACGAGATGATCGCGTCGAGCAGGTCGATGCCCGCGTCGTCGCGATCGTACTCGACACCGAGTCTGTAGTCGAAGATGCGACCGACGACACCGGTGAGGGCGAGCCGAACGTCGTACACGATGAAGCCGTCGGCCCGATCGGCATCGGCGGGTTCTACCTCGAAGCCCGTCCGGAGCAGGCCGCTCGGCCGCAGATTCTGCGGGCCCATTCCCTCCTGTGCCTGGAGGTCTCGGGGCTCGAACGCATCGGGACCGGGCACGGCGGCCACGACGCCCATGGCTCCGGCGACGAGTAATACGCGCAGGGCGTTCATCCGTCGGCATCCTCGCTGTCGGCGGTTCGTTTCGATATCTGATCGTCTCGATAAAGGAGCTTCCAGCCGCCCACGCCGATCGCCGCATTGATCCAGAAATGCGCCACGATCGCGGGAAAGAGGCTGCCGGTCCACATCACGGGCAAGGTCAGGAGCAGTCCGAGCACGCTCGCCCGGACCACGCCGACGGTACGCTGGTAGCCGTGCGACAGCCCGAAGGAGACCGAAGTGAGAAGCGCCGCCGGCCACGGACCGAGCGGCTCCGACAGTACCTGCCAGGCGAAGCCTCGGAAGAGATATTCCTCCCCCACCGCCGCGACGCCGACCATCACGAGGAAGGCGCGCAGTTCCTTCCCGGTCCGGGGCATGAGGGCGAAGGTCAGCGGGCTCTCTTCCAGTCCGAGCAGCGCCCCGAGCCGCACGAAAACCCCGGCGAGCAGGAAGCCGGCGACGGCGACTGCGAGCGCCCAGGCGAACGCGGGACCCGGCACCCCTACGTACCAGCCGAGGCGATCCGCCGGCACCTCCTGCCACCATGCGACGCCGAACGCCACGGCCGAGAGGATCATCAGCGACAGGGCCGCGGAGGCGTAGACCGCCGTGCGGGCGCCGGCAATCTCCTCGACCTGGTCCTCGGGCACACCGCCCCGCGTGGCGAGAACGGGGAGGCCGAAGACCAGCGCGAGCGCGAAACCGAGAGTGATCGGACTGAATTCCACGTGCCTACTCTATCCCTCGTCCGCCGTTGTTGACACCCGCCGGCTCGCGCCAGACGTTCTTTCCGTTCCCCGACTTCCGCGTACGCCGTCCACTCGCGCCCGGATTCGTATGCAGCTGAAGATCGCGCTCGCACAGTTCCGACCTTCCAAGGGCGACCCCGACGCCAGCTTCGAGCGGATCTCGGCATGGCTCGGCCGTCTGAAGGCGCGGGCCTCCGTCGACGCCGAGGGCCTGCCGGACCTCGTCGTATTCCCCGAGACCGCCGCGACGGGTTATTTTTTGGAGGGCGGCGTACGGGAACATGCGCTGACGGCCGAAGAGATGCTGGGGCGGCTCGGTCGCGCCTGGCGACGGGCCCCCGGAAAGCCGAACGAATCCCGCGCCGGCCGGGCAGCCTCGCCCGGATCGCTGGACATCGTGATCGGCTTCTACGAGCGGGTTGACGGGCGGTTCTACAACTCGGCGCTCTACGCCGAACTCGGTAGCGACGAACCCCGGCTGATCCACATTCACCGCAAGGTCTTCCTGCCGACCTACGGCGTCTTCCAGGAGGAGCGCTTCGTGGAAGCGGGCGACCGGGTCGAGGCGTTCGACACGCGCCTCGGCCGAACGGTGTTGCTCATCTGCGAGGACGCCTGGCATTCGGCCGCCCTGGACGCTGCGGCCGGCGACGGGGCCCGCCTCGTGATCGTGCCGAGCGCGTCGCCGGCCCGGGGCGCCGCGCCCGGGCCGGGCAAGCCGGGGAACCTGGCCCGCTGGGAACGACTCGCCCGCTCCGTGGCGGAACGGTACGGAGTCGCGATCGTGGCATCGCAGCTCGTGGGGTTCGAGGGGGGCAAGGGCTTCGCGGGGAGCTCGTTCGCCTGTCTTCCCGAACGCGGAATCGTGCACCGCTCGGCCTTGTGGGACGAGGCGCTCGACGTGGTGACCCTGGATCTGCCGGAGCGCCATGGTCCGAGAGGGGATCGCGCGGATGAGGCCGCGCCGGCTCGGCAGGAGCCCACCGGATCCGCCTCATCCGGCGCGCACCCCGGCTTCATCGTCACCGAGCCCGACGAGCTGCTCGAGCGGGGCTTCGACGAACCGGCTCCGGCCCGGGCCGACGCCCGGGATCCGTCGCAACTCGACATCGACGTGGCGCTGGTCGAGGAATGGCTCGTGCGCTTCCTGCGTGACGAGATGGCGCGGCGTCGTGGTTTCGAGCAGGCCGTGGTGGGCATGTCGGGGGGCGTCGACTCGTCCGTGACCGCGGCACTGTGCGCGCGGGCGTTCGGGCCCGGGAACGTCCACGGGTTCCTGATGCCGTATGCCACGTCCGCCCCGGAGAGCGCGGAGCACGCGACCATGGTGGCGGAATGGTTGGGGCTCGAAACGCGCACGATCGAGATCACGGACGCCGTGGACGGCTACCTGCAGTTCGCGCCGGATGCGGGTCCGACCCGGCGCGGCAACGTGATGGCCCGCACGCGGATGATCGTCCTCTTCGACCAGGCGGCCGGACTCGGGGCTCTGCCGGTCGGCACCGGAAACAAGTCGGAGCGCCTGCTCGGCTATTTCACCTGGCACGCGGACGACACGCCGCCGATCAATCCGCTGGGCGACCTGTTCAAGACGCAGGTATGGGCGCTCGCCCGACACCTGGGCCTGCCCGGCGAGATCATCGAGAAGCCCGCCAGCGCCGATCTCGTGCGCGGCCAGACCGACGAAGCGGACCTGGGCATCTCGTACGCGCGAGCAGACCTCATCCTGCACCATCTCGTGCAAGGACGCACCCCGGAGTGGTTACGGTCCGCCGGGTTCGCGTCGGAGCAGGTGCGGACCGTGCGCGAACGGCTCGAGGGCACCCACTGGAAGCGGAATCTGCCGACCGTGGCGATGCTGTCGTCGACGACGATCGGCGAGTGGTACCTGCGACCCGTGGACTACTGAATGGACGCCTCCGCCAGCCACGGCGGCGGTCCGAGCGACGGCATCGGCGACGGCGGCACTCCGAACGGCGACCGCTCCGACTCACTCCGCCGGGAGCTGGGCCTCGTCGGGGCCACGATGATGGGCCTCGGCTCGATCGTCGGCACCGGCATCTTCGTCAGCGTCGGCGTGGCCGCCGGGGCGGCGGGACCGGCGGTCGTCCTCGCCGTCGTTCTCGCCGCGGGGCTGGCCATCTGCAACGCGTTCAGCAGCGCGCAGCTCGCCGCCGTCCATCCGGTGAGCGGGGGCACCTACGAATACGGCTACGAGTTTCTGCATCCCGCGGCGGGCTTCACGGCGGGCTGGATGTTCCTCTGCGCGAAGAGCGCGTCGGCAGCCACCGCGGCCCTGGGCTTCGCCGGCTATCTGTTCCACTTGCTCGGGATCGACGCCGGGAGGTGGCTCCCCGTCGTGGCCATCGGCGGCGTGGTCGTTCTCACCGCCGTCGTGCTCACCGGGATGCGTCGTTCGAACGTCACGAACATCGCCATCGTCTCGATCACGCTTCTCGCCCTCGTCGCTCTCGTCGTAGTCGGCGCCGTACAGCTGACCGCGACCGGAAGCGAGAACCTGCGCCCGTTCTTCGACGCTCCCGAGGACGGAAGTTGGGCGAATCTACGCGGCCTGCTCTATGGCACGGCGCTCATGTTCGTCGCCTATACGGGATACGGACGCGTTGCCACGCTCGCCGAGGAAGTGAAGGACCCGGCCCGCACGATTCCCCGGGCGATCATCGCCACGCTGGTCGTCACCGCCTTACTCTACGTGGCCGTCACGGTGGTGGCGGTCGGCATGGTGGGAGCGGGCGCACTGGACGCGGCCACCGAGGGACAGGCCGCGCCGCTGGAACTCGTGGCGCAACGGCTCGCCACGCCCGGACTCGGCACGCTCGTCGCCGTGGGGGCCGTGACCGCCATGCTCGGCGTGATACTCAACCTCATCCTGGGGCTGTCCCGGGTGATGCTGGCCATGGGCCGGCGCCGCGATTTGCCGGAGATCACGGCCCGGCTCGACGCCGACAGGACGACGGCCCGGGTGGCCGTCCTCGCGACCGGCGGCCTCATCGCGGGACTCGCCGCCATCGGCGACGTGGAAACGACCTGGTCGTTCAGCGCCTTCACCGTGCTCGTCTACTACGCCCTGACGAATCTCGCCGCCCTGCAACTCAAGCCCGAACAGCGGCTCTTCTCGCGATTCTACCCGTGGACGGGGCTGGCGGGATGCCTCTTCCTCGCCTTCTGGGTGAGACCGGCGGTCTGGCTCACCGGCCTCGGTCTCATCGCGGTCGGGCTAGTGTGGCATGGGGCGCGGCGGCGATCTCGTCGGGGGAACCAGCGAGACTGACGGGAGGCGCGCTCCCTCCCCCTCAGCACCTCGGACATCGTCAGCGTCATCTGCACGCGGGCTTCTCGAGAATCGCCTGCTGCCGGTAGAGGTGTACCTCCGTGGCGTTGCGGATCTCCGCCTGGCTGCCCGCCTGGAAGTCCGCCGCCTGGTCAAGGTGCGGCATCACCTCACGGAACCGGTCGAGCGCACGCCCGGCGGGTTCGCACGCTTCCGCCTCGTTCGCCGCGTCGATGGCCGCGCCGGCCTGGTAGTAGCTGGCGGCCGCGAAGAAGTGGAGCTGCCGCTTCGTCGCGGACGCCTCGCCGAACTCCAGCGCGGCGTCGAACACCCGTGCCGCTGGATCGTACCGGGCGGTCTGGTAGTAGCGCTCGTGCCCGCGAGCGAGCATCCAGGTCGATGCGTTCGGCATCGTCGTAATCCTCCACCCGATGCGGAAGGTCCCGGTTCGCATCATGTTGGTCCCCGTTGCTCGAGTCCGTCCGTTCGGGCATTCCCGGTGGGGGCGCTCCCCGCCGTGGTGGACGGGCACCTGTACGACCCTGTCGTTCGTACCTGGTTCCCGTAGGAGGGGGCACGTCTATGCGCGAGGACGAGAAGGCGCGGATCGCCGAGTCCGTAAGAGCGTTCCGGCACTACACGTTCGGGATCCCGCTGCTGATCGGGCTGGCGATACGGATCTTCGCGGCATTCGGCGCCGGCATCCCATGGCTGCAGAGCGACTCGCTGGACTACCTGCGACAGGCGGAGCAGATTGCCCGGGGCGGCTGGATCGACCTCTTCCCCAACGGCTATCCGCTGCTCATCGCGGCGCTCACGACCCTGTTCCCGGGGGCCGACCGCGAGCTACTCCTGATCTGGTTCAACATCCTGCTCGGAGTCGGCGTCGTCGCCCTCGTCTACCTGGTGACCGCGAAACTCACCGACCGGCCCCTCGTCGCGGGGCTGGCGGCACTCGGCATCGCGCTCTGGCCGAATCAGCTCAACTACACGGCGCAGATCATGACCGAGGTGCCCACGGCGTTCTTCCTCACGGCGGGGCTCGCCTTCCTCGTCTTCCGCAATGTGATCGCCGCCGGCTTCTTCATCGGTGTCGCGGCGGTGATTCGGACCTCCTTGCTCCCGGTGATCCCGATCATCGCTCTCGTGCTGCTCTGGAAGGAGGGCTGGCGACCGCTGGCGAAGCTGGCCCTCGCGTCGATGATCCCCGTTCTGCTGGTCGGCTCACTCTCCCTCGACCGGACCGGGCGTTTCTCCGTGATGGGCAACGCGACCTCGAACGTCATGGTCGCCATCGAGTCGTACGGCGTCGACATCGACACGGAGGCGTTCGAAGCGTCCAAGGATGGCGAACTCGACGTGTCGGCGGCCGGCAGCATCGAGCTCTACGTGAGGTCCTTCCTGGACGACCCCGTTCGCTTCGCCGGACAGCGCTGGGAGGCGCTGTGGGAGCTGTGGGGTTTTTGGCCGCGTCCGAGAGAGGTGACCGCGGACATCGGATCGACCGACCGTACGACCCTCGATCGACTCCTCCTCGGAGTCCGGTTTCCGTTGGTCGTGCTGGCCGTCCTGGCAGTTCTACTCAAGAAGCCCCGCAAAGTCGACGTGTACGCGCTCGTCACGCCGGCGCTCGTCCTCACCGTCGTGCACGTACTGCTCACGGCGCGGGCGCGCTACACGGTGCCCGCCGAGCCGGCCCTGATGATCCTCGCCGTACCCGCCGCGATGTTGCTCCTTCACCGATGGGGCGCCCTGGGCGGCGGCATGCGCTCCCTGGTTCCCTCGGGCTGGGGCGTCGGCGACCCCGAGAAGGACCCGGAGGCGGATCCCGGAGCGGCCCGGACGACTGGCGAAAGCTGACCGCCAATGAAAAGGCCGGCTCGCGCGAGCCGGCCTTTCGGGAAGTACCCCCTAGGGGAATCGAACCCCTGTCTCCTGGCTGAGAACCAGGTATCCTTGGCCACTAGACGAAGGGGGCCTGAATGTGGACGCCCTATTTACGGAATCCGTCGCGGACTGTCAACCTCTCGGACCGTCGACGTGGGGCGTCGTGAAGGCGCCGTAAGGTGCTCCCCACCGTCCGGCAGCGGCGTTAGACTCCGCTCGGTGAATCCCGTGACGATCGCGACTCTCGGAGCAGACGCATGCGATGGAGAAACTCGTCCTCGTCGATCTCTCCCTCGCTGAACCGCCGGCGCAGGACATCCTCGGCGGCCTCCCGCCGGGAGCTCGCGTCGCGTCGGCCTCGCTCCTCTCCGATGAGTCGCACGAATCCCCAGACGACGAGCAGGATCACGATGATCCAGACCACCCAC
>CAZOEX010000080.1:0-9149 GCA_964578925.1 uncultured Gemmatimonadota bacterium
CGATCTCGTCGGCGCTGATCGGAACGGGACATTGCCGGATGCCGTCGTGCACGAAGGGCTCGGGAGCGTGGTCGGCGCGCCCCGTCCATCCGACCCATGCGCCCTCGGCCTCCTGGAGAATCGGGGTCAGGGCGCTGACCAGCCCCCCGGGGCTCGTCTCCCACTCCTCCGTTTCGTCGTTCCAGGCCACCGGCAGCCGGTTGGCGGCGACGACGAGTCCGGACTTTTTCGAGGACGTCATGTCTACGGCTCCCCGGGCGGTGTGTCGGGGAGCATCTGGACCTCGTCGGCCGACACGTGGGGTCGCGCCCTCGACAGCACGTGGGCGGCGTTGATCAGTCCGATGTGGCTGAACGCCTGCGGGAAATTCCCGACCAACTCGCCCGACTCCGGCGCAACCTCCTCGCTCAGCAACCCGAGGGGACTGGCGTACGCGATCGCCCGCTCGAACGCCTCCCTCGCCTCCTCGACGCGCCCCGTGAGGGCGTACGCCTGCGAGAGCTGGAACTGATTCACCAGAAAGCATCCTTCCGTGCCGGGCACTCCATCATCGGTAAGATAACGAAACAGGAGTCCAGTGCGGGGCTCCCGCAGATCCTCGGCGATCCGTTCGATCGTGGCGCCGACTCGCGGGTCCTCGTGCGGCAGGAAGCGCAGAATGCCGATGAGCAGGTTCGCGGCATCGGTCTGGTTGGTGTCGTAGTGCTGCGTGAAGGTCTCGCGCTCCGCGCTCCATCCGTTCTCCAGGACATCCGCGTGGATGGCGGCCCGGGTCTCCTTCCACGCCTCCACGTCCCCCGACAAACTCAGCTCCTCGGCGGCCCGCACCGCCCGGTCCAGCGTCACCCACGCCATCACTTTGCTGAACACGAAGTGCCGAGGCTCGCTTCGAACTTCCCAGGGACCCAGGTCCGGTCGCTCCCACAGGCGAATCACGTCGGCGACGAGGGACTTCGCGAGCCCCCACATCCCTTCGGTCATCTCGTGGTGCCTGCGCCAGATGTGGATCGAGTCCATCACCTCTCCGTAGACGTCGAGCTGAAACTGATTCACGGCCGCGTTTCCGACCCGCACGGGCCGCGAGCCGCGGTATCCTTCGAGATGATCGAGCGTCCGCTCCGGGAGGTCCCGCTCTCCTCCGACGCCGAACATGATCTGGCGGTGCCCGTTGCCTCGCATCCGGCAGATCTTCTTCAGGTAGATCATGTAGCGATCCAGCTCCCGAAACTTGCCGAGCGCGTGAAGCGCGAAGAGGCTGTAGGTCGAGTCCCGGAGCCAGGAGAAGCGGTAGTCCCAGTTGCGCTGCCCCCCGATCTCCTCCGGCAGCGACGTGGTCGCGGCCGCGACGATCGCGCCGGTGGGCGCGTAGAAGAGTAGCTTGAGCGCGAGCGCGGAACGGACGACCAGCCCCTCGTAGTCGCCGCTGTAGGTCAGGTCCTCCGCCCACGACAGCCAGAAGTGTCGCGTGTTCTGGAGTTTCTCGTCGGTCTCGTATTCCTCGGGCGGCCAGACCTCGTCGTCGTCGTAGCGCAGTACGAACCACGCGTCCTCTCCCGGCGCGACCTCGCAGACGCTGCGCGCCTCGCCTCGTTCCCCGTCGATTCGCCAAACGTGGGATCGATCACCCGTCAGCGTAATCACCTCGTCCACGCCGTCAGTCGCGAGCAACCCGTAGCGGCGGAGCTCGAAGTGGGGATCGTTCGTCGCGTAGTCGAATCTCGGGCAGAGCACGGATTCGATGCGAACCCGCCCTTCGAGCGCCCGGATCCGGCGATGGATCTCGTGGTGCGAGGCCAGCTGGCGGTCCCATTCCAGGCAGGGCATGAAGTCCGTCACTTCGACGATGCCCGTCGCGGTCTCGTATCGCGTGACGAGCACGTTCGTCCGGGGCTCGTAGTACTGGATGCCGTCCGGCGTCCCCTCCGGGCTCACTCGCCAGAAGCCGCCACGGTCGGCGTCCAGGAGCCGTCCGAAGACGCTTCCGCTGTCGAAACGCGGAAGACAACACCAGTCGAGGGATCCGTCCCGCGCCACGAGGGCGCAGGTGCGCATGTCACCGATGATGCCGTAGTGGCCGAGCGGTCGGTATCGAGGGCGTGCCATCGGCCTAGGGTTTCCGCTCGGGGGCCCGAAGGCAAGGGAGGGCCGAAGACGAGGGATCCCCGGAGCGACCAGACGAGGGGATGTGACGGTCGGCCAAGGTCACACGTCGACCCTATTGAGTACGTACTGCGCTCTCGAAAAGGCACACCCAGCGCGAGCCGGGGCCGCAAAGCCAGGAATCTCACCATTGAATGTCGAACACGAGATCGTCCGGCTGCCGAGCGCGTCACGTGACCGAGTGATGACAGCGGTACCTCACAGCGCCGCTGCTCGTGTTCTCGTGCGAGACCGGTGAGAGCTGACCAAAAGCCGCGGGAAGCGGCTACCATCATGAAGGCTCAGGAGGCCTCCAACATGAGCACGAAGATTTTGAGACGCGGACTGTTGATCGTAGCGGCGCCCCTGGTGGTGCTGGCGTTCGGCGCCTGCGACGAGACCACGTCGCCCGAGGGCACCGGCCAGTTCAGCGTCGCGCTGACCGATGCGCCGAGCGCGATGTTCGCCGAGGCGATCGTCGACATCGGCGCGATTCAGCTCGTGGGTGAAGCGAGCGGGCCGATCACGCTCACCCAGAACGGCGGTGTGCACGACCTGCTCGAGCTCCAGAACGGCGTCATGGCGGATCTGGCGACGCTCGACATCGAGGCGGGCACCTATCATCAGCTCCGGCTGATCGTCGAGTACGCGGAAGTCACGCTGGCCGAGGGCTACGAATTCGCCGACGGCAGCATGACCCGCAGCCTGTTCGTGCCGAGCGGCGCGCAGACCGGCATCAAGGTCAACCTTCGCTACGCGGAGGACGCCAGCGAGGAGAGCGAGGGCGTCGAGATCGCCTCTGGCGAGACGATCCTGGTCGTGCTCGACATGGACGTGGAGCGGAACTTCGTCCTCCAGGGCGACCCGGACGGGCCCGAGGGGCTGCTCGACGTGCTGTTCACCCCGCTCGTGAGGGCGACGGTCGAAGACGTCGCGGGCAGCATCTCCGGAATGGTCACGTACACGTCGGCCACGCCGGCGGACGAGACGGAATTCGCCTCGATCGAGGCGGAGCTCGACGAGTCCACATCGACGGTGCTGGAGGAAATGCAGACGACGACGGCCACGACATCGGCCGGTGCGGACGGCTCCTACACGCTCTGGTTCCTGTCACCGGGCACCTATGACGTGTCGGCGTCGGCCAACATCGGCGGAACCGACTATTCCGACGGTCCTCAGTCGGTACCGGTCGGAGAAGGGGAGGACGTGACGGGAGTGAACTTCACCCTCTGATCCAAACATGAGGTTTGCGTGGTGACCCTCCCACCGCGCTAGAGCAAACGGGTGCGGGCCGGTACGTCACGGCTCGTGCCCGTTTCGCTTTTTTCGGCAGGTCGGTTGCAGCGGGCGCGGAACTTCACCGCGGGTCCTCTTGTTTTCGGGTTGGCAGGCAGGAGACATCACCATACGGAGGACCGACTGATGTTTCGCATGCGCACTCTGATCGTTCTCCTCACCGCCGTCGCCTTCACCGGTTCGCTGGCGGCGTGTCAGCCGGATGCCGCCGATACGGCCGACGAAGCGGCCACTCCCGGAGCGGACACCGACGCCGCCATGGCGACGAACGAGGCGACACAACGTCCGGACACCACGGAAACGGCGGTCTGGAACCACCTTCAGGACGCGGACTACAGGGCCAACTGGGATCTGTGGCCCGGCAAGGGCGAGCTGTACGCGGGGACCGAACCGCACGGCATGCTGCTGACGACCTATGCCAATCCGGAGGCGTCGGCGGCCCTGGCCGAAGGGATGGTCGGCGACCTGCCCGACGGAGCGATCATCGTGAAGGAGAACTACATGCCGGACAGCACCTTCGCGGCGGCGACCGTGATGATGAAGGTCGACGGCTACAACCCCGATCATCAGGACTGGCTCTTCGCGAAGTACCAGCCCGACGGTACCGTGGACGCCTTCGGGAGAGCTCAGGGCTGCCAGGCGTGCCACCAGCAGGCGGGCGGTGACGATTACGTCTACACACCGGTTTCGGGAATGTAGGAACACGATCACTCGCGATCGACTCCAGTTTCATTCGTGCCGTACCGGCGGGATCATCGACCGGACGGCCGGGACGGCAGGCGTATCTCACCATGCCTCCTTATCTTTTCCCCGTCTCCTCCGCGCCGGCTTCTGATTGCGCGGAGGAGGCAACGGGACTTCGCGTGACATCCCGGTCCTCGTCGACGACCTAGTCACCACACGACCACGGAGTAACGATATGGCGATCCTGCGACGGGCCAGCGCACACTGGCAAGGCGGCATCAAGAGCGGCAGCGGGACGCTGTCCAGTACGAGCGGCGCCCTCGACGACACGCCGTATGGCTTTTCAGACCGGTTCGAGGACGGTCCCGACACGAACCCCGAGGAGCTCATCGGGGCGGCGCACGCCGGCTGCTACGCGATGGCTCTGTCGGGTGAGCTCGAGAAGGCCGGCATGAAGGCGGAGAGCCTGAAGGTCACGGCAGACGTTACCCTCGAGAAGCAGGGTGAGGGCTTCGAGATCACGGCGATCCATCTGGACCTGAGAGCGCGGATCCCGAACGCGGACGAGACGAGGTTCCTCGAAGCGGCCAACGGAGCGAAGGAGGGTTGCCCCGTCTCGAAGCTTCTGAACGCCGAGATCACGCTCGACGCGAACCTGGAGAGCTGACGCCGGGAAGTCGGATCGACACCGACCCGATCAGCAGGCCGGAGCCGATAGATCGACACGAAGGACTTCCACGGCTCCGTCGATCGACGTATGAACGCGCTCCATCCGAAGCAGCCGGGTCGGCCACGCGTCCTCGATCGGAATCCATGCGTCGGCGGACATCCTGACGACCCACACGCGGTCTGCACAGCGGGTATAGGCCGCGATCTCTTCGTTCGTACCCAGCAGCCTGAGACCGCTCCAGAAGTCCACGGTACCGCGCTCCCGGCTGACGTTGGGAAATCGGAATCGGTCCCGGGCCAGATAGACGGCGTGCGATCGATCGAGGTAGTAGGAGACCTCCGGCGCTTCCTGGACGATGACCGAATCTCCTGCGGCACGTTCAGCCACGAATCGAGCAGGACCGATGACGTCGTCACGCGGATACCAGAGGTCCTGGTGACGCTCGAAGTCCCCCTGCCGAAATACGACCTCCCGAGAGTCGACCTTGAGCAGATGCTGCAGATCGAAGTCGTCGCTCAGCCCGAAGGCCAGGGCCAGCAGGGGCATTGCGACGTACGCGCCGGAGTGGATGGCGGAAAGCCTTCGTGCCAGCAATCGACCGATGTCTCGCGCCGATAGAATGACGACCGCGAGTGCGACCGGGTAGACGAAGAAGGTGTATCTGGCCTCCCGGAAGGCCGGCTCGAGGATCCCGAGAACGAGCAATAGATAGGCGATGAGGAAGGCCGGATTGCCCGGCAACCGTGCGACCGGACGGCGCGCCAGGAGAACGAACTGGACGGCCAGCCCCATCCCGACGAGCGCGGCGATGATCGGCAGATCCCTGAACCAGGGCTCGATGACCGCGGGCCACGGATTCGGCCACAGGAAGGTCGCCGCCGCCGCTTCCCGCAGAAGCACGAAGCCACCGCCCTCGATCCACGACCTCGAATCGAGGCCGTACGTCAGCCAGAGCGCGAACAGGATCCACCCCGCGGCGACCAGCGCGGCCAGCCCGAACACGACCGTCGCCCGGCGTTGCTCGGACGGGAATCTGTACAGACGATACCGCACCATCAGCACCAGCCCCAGCACCGCCGCAACGAGCAACTGGTGCGCCATCGCCGCCGCCAGCATCAGGGCCGCCACGACCTCGCTGGCCTTCGCCCGGCCCCGGTGAACCAGCATCGCCCCCGCCGTGCCGAGGACGGCGAAGACCGCCGAGAGCAACGCCACGTTGGTCAGGGCATCGGACGAGGGCGCCCAGAAGGGAAAGTACGGCAGGAGCAACACATTGCCGGCTCGCGAACTGTATCCGGCCGGAAATGCATCGGACACTCCGAGCATCCGAAAATCCACGACTTGCGTCGCGGCGGCGAAGGCGACGACGAGGACCGTCGCTGCGGCGTAGCCCGTCGCCGCCTTCCAGCCGCCGATTCGACGCGCGAAACCCGGCATCACGAGGGGAATGAAAATGAGCGGGACGAGCAGCAGCGCGAGCTGGTGCGTTAGCAGCGTGACCAGGCAGAGAGCCGGGATCCAGTAGAGCCGACGCCCGCGGCCGTTCGTCACGCCGTCGTACAGGACGACCAGCATCGCGAGCGTGGCGAGCTGAAATCCTGCGTACATGCGCCCGAAACGAGAGAACTCGACTTGCCACGACGAGAGCAGAACCATGAGCACGAGCGCCACCGCGAAGGGTCGTCCGACGGTCCGCTTCCCATAGTGCCAGGCGACCCAGGCGGCCGAGAGGCCGAAGACGACCGACGGGATCCGAATCGCCAGTTCCGCACTGTCCAGGATCGACAGAAAGGGCGCCGTCACGTACTGGATCAGGATTCCCCGCGTATAGAATCCGCCCGTATCGAGTTTCGGCACTCCGTGCTGCAGGATCTGCTCGACGCTTCGGACGAAGTAGTACTCGTCGGTCGCCAACGGTGAGACGCCGAGACCGCGCACGCGCGCCCAGACGCCCACGCCGATCGCCAGAACGAGGCCGGCGAGCGCGAGTCCGCGCCAACGCCGCTCGCCCTCGCGAGAACGTGCCTCCTTCACGTGAACTCTCCGCCGCGGATCGACGCCTCGCCCGCCGCGCGGCGCCGGAACGCCTCCATGGCCGCCCGCAGCGTCGCGAGCTTCAGCTCCGACGTGACACGCTCCCGAGTTCTCGGTCGAAGGAGGCGGTCGCGCCATACGCGCAGATACTGCTCCGCCAGCGACCGCCAGTAGTAGCGCGGCACGCCACCCAGCATCGGCACGTCCATGTCGCCCTCCTCCGGCGCGTCCCGCAGCAAGAGGTGCGCGATTCTCTGACGGTAGCGACGGCGACGCGCCCACGCGACGGTGAGATGCTCGGGCGGTACGTAGTGATCGACCTGCGCCCCCGGCAGGTACACCCCCGTGCAGCCTCTCTCGACGAGCCGGACCTGCAACTCGGTCTCCTGGCCGATCAGCCCGCTTCCGGGTCCGAGGCGGGTGGAGAACCCGTTCGCTTCGAGCACGTCCGCGCGGAAGGCTGCCCAGTTGTTGCCGATGAATTCGTGATACGGACGTTCGCGCGGGCCGAGATCGAAGCCCGTGCACGAGAGCGGCAGGGCATCGGAGAGCCAGTCCGGCGGAGGTTCCGGGTCGTAGCGCGGATACACCCGGCCGCCGAAGAAGTGACCGCGGCCATAACGGTGTGCGGCAGACAGGTAGGCCGCGATCGTGCCCGGCCTCACTTCGACGTCGTCGTCGAAGAAGATGATCAGCTCGGCGTCGACGAAGTGGAGGCCGTGGTTCAGCGCCGCACTCTTGTTCGCTCGCTTCGAAAACGCGTAGCGGACCGGCAGATCGACCGCGCGTTCTCGAACGACTTCTTCTGCTCCGAATCTCCCGCCGTTCTCGACGACCACGATGGAGTCGAGCTTCGCGACGTCCTCGCATCCCCGGAGGCCGTCCAGCAGCCGGCCGAGGAGGTCGGGTCTTCTATGGGTGGCGAGCAGCACGCTGGCGTTCATTCGTCGTCACGGTCGGCGATTCATCGGTCCATCACGCGCCAGCGATTCGGTGTCCAGCAGTAGCCCCAGTCGGAGTCGACCTGGAAGGGCCGCGGAGAGTGCGGATCGTCTCGCACGGAGAAGGGCACGGCATCCACGACGACGTCCAGCGGATCCATCTGCTCGGTGAGCACGCCGAGCCGGAAGGAATACTCTCCCGCGAACAACGGGAGACTATCGATCTTGAGACGGATTCGGTGCGAGCCCTCGAGGGATCGCGGAATCGGTTCCGGGCTGTCGAAGTGCGCCAGGTTCAGCACCCGGTCGCCGGTGTCGGAACTGACGATGGCCGTGAGAGTCACGGGGCCATCGTACTCGACGTCGAGATCGAACTCCAGGCTGAGCGGCTGCCCTCGAACCATCTCCCCGGACAGCTCGCCCTCGGGGTCGAACAGCTCCGCCCGGAGGATCTTCGCCCCACCCCTGCCGTACCGGTTGGGCCAGTCGCGGAGATCCACGCGGCCCGTGACGTCCGCGTCGCGGAACGCGCGGAGATAGCTCTCTACGGCCTTCCTCGGAGACGTGTCGAGGCGAACCCTCCCTTCATCGATCCACAGGCATCGCGTACAGAGACTGCGCACGGCGTGCATGTTGTGGCTCACGAAGAGGACGGTCCGTCCTCCCTTCGCGACGTCCTCCATCTTGTTCAGGCATCGCTCCTGAAACTCCGCGTCGCCCACCGAGAGCACCTCGTCGATGATCAGGACTTCCGGCTGCAGGTGCGCCGCCACCGCGAACGCGAGCCGGACTTTCATCCCGCTCGAATACCGCTTCACCGGCGTGTCGACGAAGCGACGCACGCCGGAGAACTCGACGATGTCGTCGAACATCTGGTCGATGTAGGAACGGTCCATCCCGAGAATGGCTCCGTTCAGGTAGATGTTGTCGCGCCCCGTGAGCTCGGGGTGGAAGCCCGTGCCGACCTCGAGCAGCGCTCCGCTGTTCCCCCGGATCGTGACCCGCCCTTCGCTGGGATCCGTGATGCGGGCCAACACCTTGAGCAGGGTGCTCTTCCCGGCGCCGTTGCGCCCGATGATTCCGAGCACCTCCCCCTCCTTCACTTCGAAGTCGAGGTTGCGGAGCGCCCAGATCACGTCGCTCTCGTCATCCTGGTCGAATCGTCCGAGCCGGCGGAGTTCCTTGAGGCGCCGCAACGGGGAACGGAGCCCCGACAGGATCGCCTCGCTCAGTGTATCGTGGCGCTCGGTGGCGCTCCCGATGCGGTAGCGCTTGCCCAGGTTCTCGACCCGAATCGCGGTCGTCATGCGGAGACCTCCGTCGTCATCGCTTACACCACGTCCGCGAACACGCGCTCGGAGCGGCGGAAGAACACGAGCCCGCTC
>CAZOEX010000081.1:0-9104 GCA_964578925.1 uncultured Gemmatimonadota bacterium
AAGGCCTCGAGCCAGTCGGTCGGATTGATCTCACGCTTCTGCATGGTGCGCCTCACGTGTCGCTGGGGATGATTCGGAGCAGTTTCATGGGAACCGACCACTCTCCGGGCCGGCGGCTCGCCGGTCAAGCGAGCGCAGCCGGAGCTCCCATTCCAACGCTGTCGATGCCTCAGAACGGATTCGTCGCGAAAACCGAGAACTCGGGGATGAAACCTCGATCGTCGATCTTCAGCGCCCCGACGATAGCGTCGGCGATCTCGCGGGGTCGCAGCTTTTTCGGAGAGGCCTCCTGCTCGTAGCCCGCCTTGTCGGCGAATTCCGTCAGCACCTCGCTCGGGTTGACGAGCATGACCCGTACGTCGTGCCGGCGCAGCTCGTCCCGCCAGCACTCGGTCATGCCGCGCAGGGCGAACTTGGACGACGAGTAGGCGGTGCCGCCGGCGCCTCCCTTGAGGCCCGAGGTCGACGAGATGTTGATCAGGTTCCCCGATTGCTGCCGGACGAAGACCTTCGCGGCCTCGCGCGCCATCAGGAACGCCCCGAATACGTTGGTTCGATAGACCGCCTCGAGATCTGATAGTCGCATATCGACGAGGGGTGAGAATCGACCGATGCCGGCATTGTTGACGAGGATGTCCAGGCGGCCGTGTCGGTCGGCGAAGTCACGCACCGTGCGTACCGCGTCCTCCTCGACGCCCACGTCACCGGCGATCCATCCGACGCCGATCTCGTCGGCCGCCGCCTCGAGGGCGCCCTCCCGTCGACCCGTGACGACGACGTCCGCGCCTTGCTCCGCGAGGGAGGCGGCGATCGCCTTTCCGATCCCCTCACTGCCTCCGGTCACGAGGGCTTTGGCTCCTTGCAGGTCCATGGCTGGCACTCCTTCAGCGATCCGGTTACGAGTAGTGGTCGAGCTCCATAGTAATACACGACACGACCCCGACGAGACGAGGACACATGTCGCAAAGCGGCTCCGGAAGGAACCTGGAAACCGATGAACGGACAGCGCTCCTCGACACCCTGCGGACCCGGTTCGAGGAGAACATGGCTCGCCACGAGAGGATCCGCTGGGTGGATGTTCAGAAGAGGTTGGAGTCCGAGCCGGCGAAGCTGCGGTCGCTCGGCGAGATGGAGCGAACCGGCGGCGAGCCGGATGTCGTAGGTCACGACGCTGAGGCGGACGAATATCTCTTCTTCGACTGTTCGAAGGAGAGTCCGAAGGGGCGGAGAAGCGTCTGCTACGACCAGGAGGCGCTGGAGGCGAGGAAGAAACACAAGCCCGAGAACAGCGCGGTCCGTATGGCGACGAACATGGGCGCCGAGCTCCTGAGCGAGGCGCAGTATCGGAAGCTCCAGGAATTCGGGGAATTCGATACGCGGACCTCGAGCTGGCTGCGCACGCCGCCCGACATTCGGGAGCTCGGCGGCGCCATCTTCGGCGACTTTCGCTACGGAACCGTGTTCATCTACCACAACGGTGCGCAGTCGTACTACGCGGCCCGGGGATTCCGTTGCGTGCTCAGGGTTTAGGCTCCGATGCGGTCTTCCACCCAACCTGCTCTGTCTGGAATGAGGCCGCGCGAACGATGGTCGCCCGACGTCGTCGAACCGACGCCCGGGACCCCGACGTGCGGCGCACTGGCGGGCGGGGGTCGACGTGGCGCTCGCCGCGGCCCTCGCTCTAGTTACGATCGCGGAGATCGCGTTTCGCCGGCCTGAACTCGCCGGAAGGCTGGATCCGGGAGCTCGTGCTTCTCAACGGGTTCTTCGTCGCGATGTTGGCCGGGTCGGCGGTTCTGTTTCTGGAAGCGTCGCGTGGGGATTCGCAGGGCGGCGAGAGCTGAGCCGATTCAGTCGAGCGGATCCTCCAGCTCGCCGGCGATCGCCTCGAAGGCGTCCGTCGAGGTGAGAAGGCCGATCACGCGCCCGTCGTCGGTTACGAGGGCGAGCTCCTGGTGCGCTTCCTGGAAGCGGTCGATCGCGGTGGCGATCGACGTGCCGGCCTCGAGCGTCATTGGCGACACCGCGAGATCGGCGATACCGCGCTCGCCCCTCCGCAGCTCGTCGATCCGGGCCAGCACGGCCGGTACGTAAACGATGCCTATGAAGTCTTCGAGAGAGTCGCCGATCAGCGGGAAGCGAGTGTGCGGGTTCTTCCGGACCAGTTCGGTCACCGTCTCGACCCCGTCTTCGGCGTGCAGGGCGACGATCTCCTCCCGCTCGACCATGATCTCCTCGACTCGACGATCGCCGATCTCGAGCGCCGCGAGAATCTCGTCGCGGCGGTCGGGCCGCAGGCCCTCGATTCGGCCGAGCAGTCTCAGCATCTCCTGGCGCGCGGCGAACCGGCCTTCGATCGGTCCCTCGCCGTCCTCACGCTCCGCCTCGTCCCTCGTCCACGAACGAGTGATTTCGACGCCGAAGATCCGCAACGTGCCTTTCGCAAGGCTGTCACCGGCGATGATCACCGGGTACATCGCCTTCGTCCACCAGTACAGGCCCGGCGCCAGGTATTGGGCGACCAGCTTCGGTCGCTCGACGCCGAGGTAGGTGGGCGCCTGCTCGCCCCAGATCTTGTGGACCAGGTTCATCAGAACGATCGCGGCGACGACCGATACGAGATGTCGGGTCCCGGCGGACCAGTCGATCGCCCCGAACAGGGGCTCGAGCAACGCCGTTATCGCCGGCTCCGCGACGACGCCGAGCAGGATGCTCGAGGCCGTGATGCCGAGCTGGCAGCCGGTGAGGTAGATCTCGAGCCGCTCGGTCATCTGCCAGGCGCGCCGGAGGCTCCTCGAACCCTCGAACTCCCGGGCGGGGAACTGGCGGATGCGCGTCAGCGCGAACTCCGTCGCCACGAAGAACGCGTTGGCCAGGATCAGGAGGACGCCGGCGACCAGCCGGAGCACGAGCCCCGCGTCCACGTCAGGAAGAGCCGAGAAACTTCGCGGGAAACGCCCGGTACATCGACCTGTGCACCTTCCCGTAGGTTCTCACTCGCGGCGAGCCAGTCTCTCCTCGGCCCTATCCAGCCCCGACATCGCCTGCACCCGCTCCGGTGTCCGCGAGAGGGCCGTTTCGAATGCGGCTCTTGCTTCCTCCGGCTGCCCCGCCCGCAAGAGCAGCTCGCCGAGCAACTCGTGCGTGGGTTCGTCGACGTGGGGCGGTCCGAACTCGAAGGGCATGGCCTCCTCTGCCGCGGCGGCCTCGCGCGCCAGGGCGATGGCTGCGTCGATTTCGCCGGCCGCGGAACGGCGGAGCGCCTCGAGCTCCATCTCGAGCACGGAGGCGCGGGAGGGGGGCCCGGCGTCGGAAGTGCTTCCGGCATCGGCCGCCGCCCGCTGCGTCCGGAACTCCTGCAGGGCTGCTTCGACACCCTCGGCATCATCGGCACGCGCGGCCACCCAGCCCCGGGCGAAAGCCAGCCGAAGGCCCGCGTACGGCGCACCGCTGAGATCGACGGGCCAGTCGAGGGGCGCCGCGTCCTCCGCGTCGATCACGTAGCGCGTGGCCATCGCGGCGAATGAGCCGATGGGCGAGTTGTCCGGATCCGGTACGTCGGTTCCGGCGGATTCCAGCACACGGTCGTAGCACTCGCGGAGGAGACGACGGGCCTCGCCGGTGCGCCCCTGTTGCAGGTAACCGTATTCGAGCCAGAAGTTGTAGTGGCCGCAGGCGCCGGGCGGCCGCCCGCGTTCCGCCCGAGCGGCGTCGACGACGCGCATCGAGTTCTCGTTCGCCTCGACCACGTCGTCCCACATGCCGAGCGCGACGAAGATGTGCGAGGTCATGTGCTGCGCGTGCGCGGCGTCCGGGGCGATCCGGGAGTAGGCGCGGGCGGCGCGGATGCCGAGCGGCGCGTGCACCGGGTCGTCGTAGGAGTGGATTAGGTAGTGGGCGATCCCCGGGTGGTTCGGATGGTCGTCGACGACCTGCTCGAGGATACCGGCCGAGCGCATGTAGGTCGCGAAGTCGCGCCCTTCGTGCGCGGTACCGAGGATCGCGAGGGCGTGGAACGCCGCGGCCTCGGCATCGTCCGGGTAGGTCGCGTGCAGCTCCGCCATCGCCTCGGCGTAGGCGTCGTCGCGCGCTTCCTTCTCGCCCGCTCCGTACAGGGTGTCCACGGCCCGCATGTAGGCCGCTTCGCGCGCCGTCCCGTCTCCGTCGGGCTCCGGGCCCGCCTTGAGTGCTCGCTCCGCGGCGGTCGGCGCGTAGCGACCCAACGCCTCGAGGGCCGCCTCGCGATCCTGGCGCATCCACACGGGGTGATTGTACGTCATCGCCTCGCCCCAGTAGGCCATGGCGAAGTCCGGGTCGATCTCCTGCGCCTCGCGGAAGGCCTCTTCGGCGGAACCATATTCGAAGCTGTGCAGCAGCAAAAGACCACGCTCGAAGGCTGACTGCGCCTCCGGGGCGCCCGAGTTCGGGAAGTCCACTTCGCCGAGCTGGAGCTCCTGGGCCATGGCGGGGCCCGCGCCGGCGAGTGTACCCGCGATGGCGGCGGTCGCGAGGGTGAGAACGGGCAGCCAGCGCGCGCCGGCGGAGGAACCGCGAGTTCGGACGGCGGAAACGGCGAGACGACGGGACGTCATGCGGAACTCTCCGTGCGAGAAGGTGCCTGAGTGCCCAGGATCGGCAAGATCGCGGGCCGCGGGGTCCGGGCGCAATTCCGGCCGGGTCACCGGGAAAGCGTGGGCCGGCGGCGGACCGGCGACACAGTCGACTTCCCGCACCGCGCTTCAGCGTCGACAGACCACGTGGCGGTGGTTGTCTCCAGCGCGAGCCTCGCACGCCGTCGGGGATCGAACAGGCGCAGGGAATCGGGTCGGACTCGCGTCCGCGGCGGTCGGTCATCATCGTGGCCGGGGAAAGTGTTTGCGATGAATCTTCGACATTCCCGGGAGTCGAGACGAGTGGAGACGGACGAGGACGTACTGCGCACCCTTCGGCAACTGGAGATCGAGCTCCACCAGGAGGCGGTGCGGAGAGATCCGGAGCGTCTGGAAGAGCTTCTTCATCCTGACTTCCGGGAATTCGCTCGGTCCGGACGCCGGTATTCCCGCGACGAAGTGCTCGCGGAATTCACGTCGGGCGAGGCTCGACTACCGACCGTGCTCTCCGAGGAGTTCGAGGTCATGAGATTGGGCGAGCAGGTAGCGGTACTCACGTACACGTCGGCACACGTGGACGGTTCGGGTCGCCCGTACCGGCACACGCTTCGCTCATCGACATGGGTTCGGACACCCGGGGGCTGGCGGATGCGCTTCCACCAGGGCACGCCTGTCGATGAGCCGACGCGAGCCGCGTGGCGGGCCGTCGACGATTATGTGACCGACGTGTTCGGCCTCGGGGATGCAGTCCTCGAGCGAGTACAATCGCGCAGCCGCGAGGCCGGGCTGCCAGAAATTCAGGTCTCTCCCCCGCAGGGAGCCCTGCTCGAAGTGCTGGCTCGCGCCGTCGGGGCGACGCTCGTGATCGAGATCGGCACGCTGGGTGGCTACAGCGCAATCTTCCTGGCGCGCGGTCTCGCCCCCGGAGGCCGCGTCGTGACCCTCGAGTTGGATCCGACCCACGCGGAAGTGGCGCGGACGAACCTTGCCGACGCGGGTGTCGCCGACCGGGTCGAGGTGCTCCAGGGCGCCGCGCTGGACTCGCTGGCCAGGCTTCGCGGTGAGCTAAACGAGCCGGTCGACCTGGTGTTCATCGACGCGGACAAGCGGACGTATCCGGAGTACCTCGCCGCCGTCCTGCCGATGTGCCGCGTCGGTACCCTCATTGTCGCGGACAACGTCGTCCGGGACGGTGCGGTGACGGACGAGGAGAACCAGGATCCCGACATCGTTGGTGCGCGGCAGCTCAACCGGGCGATCGCCGCCGACGATCGACTCCGGGGGACGGTTCTCCAGACGGTAGGGATCAAGGGGCATGACGGCCTGGCGATCGCGGTGGTGCTCGGATCGGAGCATTATCGTTCTCATCGAAAGTCACGTTGACCGCAGCCGAGTAGGGGGAGCGCATGGCACGCGTACTGGGACTCGGGGGCATCTTCTTTCGCGCCCGTGACCCGAAGGCCCTGGGGGAGTGGTACCGTGAGCGGCTCGGCGTGCCCGTCGCCCACCCGCATGGCGCGTCCTTCCAGCCGGATGAGATGCCCGACGGAGGTCTCACGGTGTGGGCACCCTTCGAGCACGACACTAGCTATTTCGAGCCAGCGGACCGCCAGTTCATGTTCAATCTCGTGGTCGACGACCTCGAGGAAGCGCTCGATCAGGTTCGGGAGGGCGGCGCGGAGCTCGTCGGCGAGATCGAAGAGTACGACTACGGCCGCTTCGGCTGGTTTCTCGATCCCGAGGGAAACAAGGTCGAGCTGTGGGAACCTCGTCCCGCATCGGCGTGAGCATGAAGCTGATCCGGAACATCGCAGAACGCCTCGATGAACTTCGGAAGACATAGCGACGGCGCGACCTTGCTGCTCGTCTTAGCCACGGTGGCCGCTCTGGCCGTCGTGCCGGATTGGCCGCATCGACACCTGGCGAATCCGAGCTACTGGGCCGTCGGGGGCTTCGTCGTTCTGACGGTCCGGCTGCTGTCCCGCTCGCGCCGATCGTGGGAGCCCGGGGGCGCCGCCCGGCTCGTCGTGATCGCGTTCCTGGCGCTTGTCCCGATCGTCTACGTGGCCGACTGGTTCCGCTTCGGCGGATCGGGGCCCGAGCTGGGCCTGCAGCTCGCGGGCGTCGCTCTGTGGCTGTGGGCCGCGCTCGCGGCCCGTACGTCCGATACCGTTTTGTGGGTCGCCTGCATCGCGCACGCGCTGTGGGATGCGATCCACTTCGGTCGCGTCAGTTTCATTCCAGAATGGTATGCAGCGGCATGCCTGGCGGCGGACATGGGCTTGGGCGCGTTCGTGCTGCTCGAACTCCGGGAGTCGGTCGGTTCGGTGGGCGAGCGCTCCGCCTGACGGGCCGCGACCCCGTGGACTACCTTCGCCCGTCATCGACGTGCGCGGCGGACGGCCAGTATGTTCTCGGTAGCACGTGCGGAGCCGGCCATCAGATTCAGGAGCAGAACCGTGAGGAGACCTGTGTCATCCGTCCTTGCCGTGAACCTCGGGCTCGTGCTGATCACGGCCGTCCCGTCGGCGGCCCAGATCACGACCGAGCTCGACGCCTACTGGGCCGAAGTCTCGCGGACGGTGGCAGAGGGCGATTTCGACGGCTATGCCGACCTCCATCATCCCGACGCCGTGCTGGTCAGCCTGGGTTCCGGCTCGAGCTATCCGATTGCCGACGCACTGGCCGGCTGGGAGCAGGGATTCGTGGACACGCGGGAAGGACGAGCCGAGGCGAGTGTCGAGTTCCGACTCATTCAGAGGCTGCACGACGGGACGACAGCCCACGAGACCGGCATCTTCCGCTACAGGCTGAAGCCGACGGAAGGGGAGCCGGTCGATGCGCTCGTCCACTTCGAAGCGCTACTGGTCAAGAAGGACGGGGAGTGGCGGATACTGATGGAGTACCAGAAGGAGCCGGCGACGGAGGAAGAGTGGGAGGCGGCGGACTCGTGACGATTCGCGGGGAATGAGAGGGCTGATCCGGGGACTGGCGTTCGTTGCTGCAGTAGGGGCGGTTCTCTTCATCCTCTTCGATTGGCGCGAAGCCAGCGTGAACGAATTGCTCGAAGACGCCGAGGTCGGTGACGTTCTCGACGTCGAGAGTGACGAATGCAGCCTGCTCAAGGAGAGGGAACTGATCGATCCCCAGACGGATTGCGGGTACTGGGACCGTCTCGAGGTGCGCCTGATTCGCGAACCGACGGCTGCGGGGTCGGAGGCGTCATGACGGAGGCGCGGACGGTGAAGCGCTACGGGGAGGAGCCGGTGTTGCTCGCCTTCTTCGCCCTGGTCGCCGGGTGGACGGCGGCCGGCCCCGACGCGGCCCTCGCGCAGGCCGCTCGCCTCGACTACGTCGACACGACGGTCGAACGCCTGATGATGGAGGGGCACTTTCCGGGCGCCGCGATCGCCGTGGTGCGTAACGGGGAGCCGATTCACGTAGGTACGTACGGCCTCGCCGGTATCGCCCACGACGCACCTGTCACGGAGCAGACCGTATTCGAACTGGCATCGCTGACCAAGCAGATGACCGCGCTGGCGATCACGACGCTCGTCGAGGAGGAACGGCTCCGGCTCGACGACCGGCTCACCGACTACGTGGCCGACGCGCCCGACGCCTGGGCCGGGATCACGGTCGATCAGCTGCTCACGCACATGGCCGGGCTGGCACACCGATTCGAGGAGACCGTCGACGACGTGCTGCTCGTCGAATACGAGCGGGACGACATGCTGGCCTCCGCGAAGGCGACTCCGATGCTCTCCGAGCCCGGCACCGACTGGAGCTACTCGGATCAGGGCTACTTTCTGCTCGGGGTGATCATCGAAGAGGTGACTGGTCGAAGCTTCGCCGACTACATGCAGTCGACTTTCTTCGAGCCGCTCGGGATGAAGCAGACCCATCTCCTCGACCAACGGCGGATCGTCCCGCACCTGGCCCAGGGGTACGCCTGGAAAAACGGAGCGCTACAGCGGAACCGGCGCGTGTGGCAGTTCGAGCTTGCGTCCCATTTCGGCGTGATGTCATCGCTCCGCGACATGATGAGCTGGGAAGCCGAGCTTGCCGAGCCGGAAGTGATCGATCGCGGCGCATTGGAAGCGACCTGGGAGATCCGGCGCGAGTTCGACGTCGGCAGTAGCTGCGATCGCTGGGGCTACGCGCGAGGATGGCAGACCCGTGTCGTGGACGGCCGCCGGATACTCGAACATGGCGGCTACGCGGGCACGGGCTACATTCGCTTCTTGGACGACGGGCTCAGCATCATCGTGCTCACGAACCGCGAGGACGCACCGGACGAACTATCCCCCGTGGCGGTCGGCTGGGAAGTTGCGCACGCCGTGGAGCCCGCAATTCCGGCGAATGCGTACCCGTGCTGGGAATAGGGACGCTGGGAACAGGGAGGTGACCCCGTGCCCGAGAACATCGGCGCGACCAATCTCGCCGAGAAGCTGCGGCTGATCTCCGAACTCTGGTCCCCCCGCGTCGTCGCCGAGC
>CAZOEX010000082.1:0-9087 GCA_964578925.1 uncultured Gemmatimonadota bacterium
TCTCGCCGGTCTGTCGGACGGTGATCGCGAGCCCGAAACCCTGGAGCAGACCGAGAAGCTGCTCGGCAGCCTGGACGATTTCCCCGGCCCGCGCGCGCTGCTCCGGGATCCGGTGGAGGAGCTGCGCGCCTGGACCCGCATCCTCCTGGAGGACGGGGGCAACGGGAATCATCCCGGTCCGGGCGGTCCCGCCGACGTGGTCGAGCGGCAGATCCAGCGCGTCCGCGAGGTGCTGGAGCGGGAGCAGGGCCTGGGGGTGTAGGAGCCCTAGGAGCTCTCAGCTCCGGGGGCCGGTCGGGCGGCCCGCCGTGGCGTTCAACGGTCCGGCTCCGGGCGTCAGGCGGTGGTGGTCACCGACAACCGGGAGATCCGGCAGTTTTCCTTCAAATGACACCCGGCGGAGGCGACGAAGAGGAGACTCGAGAGTTCGTCCGGCGAACCCGTGAAGGTCCAGGATGCGTGAGATGCACCGGCCGCCTGCAGCCGCGCGAGCGATTCGATGCGCGCGACCTCGCCGGCCTCCAGGCGAACTCGTTCGTTGTAAACGGCCAGGTAGGCACCCGCCTCCAGCCGCCACCAGCCGTAGTCGTCATCCGGCGAGGCCGGTTCGGGCTCGAGCTTTTCTCGCGGCGCATCTTCGAACTCGCTGCCGCCGAAGTCCAGGGATCCTGGCCCGATCAGCAAGTAGATCGCCCCAACCGTGAGGTCGAGGCCGTGATCGGCAAGCTGCGTGTCGGCGTGGACGAGTGATTCCGTTCGGTCAGCGACCTGGTTTCCGGTGAGCACGGTGATCACCTCGGTATCAGTAAGGTAGCGTACGTTCCGCTGAACACCTCGAAGGTACGTCCGTACTGCGACGGCCCTCAATTCATCCTTGATTCTCACTTGACCGCTTCTACGGAAGCTGCTCTCAACCTCGGAGGGGAGCTCGGACCGCTTCGACAGGTGTGGAGGGTTGTGCCGTCAGGATCGTCAAGGAGGTCGTTATGAAGACTCGACTGCTGTCAAAGCTGCTGGTGTGTCTATTCATCGCGCCATTCATCGCGTGCGGTGGTAGTTCCCCCGCCGAACCGGTCCTCGCCGGTGACACCAGGGATTACACCATCGAAGGCCGAGTGACGGAGGCCGACGAACCGACGGTCGGTATCCCCGGCGTCCTTCTCCTCATCGGCACCGACAGCGACGTTCTCGGCGAGTTCTTCAGTACGGAGACAGATCCGGAAGGCTATTACAGCATCAGTTTCCGAAGACGCTGCCCTTCTCCCGGCATCACGATCCAGTTCATCCCTATTGCGGGCTGGGAGGGCGAGACTGTCACGATCCCGTGTGAACCGCTGCTTCAGACGGTGGATGTCAGCCTGGAGCCGTCGTAGCGGTCATCGAGCGAGCACCCTGTAAGTCCAATCGGGGCGGCCGGATTCGAACCGGCGACCCCCTGCTCCCAAAGCAGGTGCGCTACCGGACTGCGCCACGCCCCGAAGTGATCTCGATCATAGGGCCCACGCATGCCTGCCGGTAGCCCCGCCACGCATCGGTCAGACGGAGTTGCGACGACCGCTCCTGCTCTCCCGCTGGCTTCCCTTCAGCTGCTCGGCAGGTCCCGCTCGAGCCCCCTCCAGACACGCGTCAGGCGGTCGAGTCGACCGGCCAATTCGTCCGGCCCGATGGCGTGGGCGCCGTTGCGCCGGGCGCGGGACCGCACGCTGTCGTCCCCGTCCGGCCAGCGCTGCTGGCAGAGGGTCCAGAATTCGTCCGCGAACTCCTCGAGGCGATCCGCGAGATCGCCGGGCAGAGTGTCGGACAACCGGTGGGCGAGGTTCACGATCTGGGGGGGACCGGGACGGTGGTTCGCCGATCCGCGCGCTGGCGACGGGTATCGCTCGCCGCCGCACAACCGTTCGACCCAGCGCCCGGCGGAATCGATGAACTGTTGGCGTACAATCCCATCGGGATGCTCCATCGTGCCTCCTGTCGCTGTGCGACTGACTTCTACTCTCCGTCGCCCTCGCCCTCGTCGTCGGCCATCGGCAGGGCGCCGACGCCGTGGATCAGACTACTCACCTTCCGGGCGTGCTCTTCGCCGAAACCGTCCCGCATGGCGAACTCGCTGGCGATCCGAACGTGCTCGCGCCGGCTAGCCGGATATCCCTCCCACACGGCGATGAAGGCGGCGTCGACGTGGCGATAGGCCGCCGAGACGATGTCGCCGGTCGCCTCGGCCACGGCCGCGGCCTGCTCCATCATCTCCCGAGCGGTGCCGAAGTCGTCTCCGTAGAAGTAGAGACGCGCGGCCATGTCGTAGGACGTGTAGGAGTTCGGATCGGTGTCGGGCATGCCTTCGGCCGCGTTCCGGTACAACTCGGCGGCCTCGTTCCAGGCACCCTGCTGGTAGAGCGAAGCCGCCTGCTCGTCGAGCGGCGTAGCGCCTGAGACGACGACGCTGAGACTCGGCAGCTCGTACATCGGACGCTGCTCGGCCACGGCCGCCATCTCCTGCTGGGCGGCGGCAATCGGTGGGAAGAGCAACGCGATGGCGCCGGCCAGAACGGAAACTCGGGAAACTCGTCGCATGAGGACCTCCCTGGTGCGGATATCGAACCGGCGCATCGGTCGGGGGGAGGCCGACGGAACCGGCTCAGCATCTGGACTCGTATAATCTACTCGGACGCGCCCACGGCTGCGTCATTCGTGAATGACGCCTTCTGGCATCCACGGGGAGGAACCTGTCTGCTGGCTGCTGCGCGCCCGGACGGCTAGGCTGGGCGGGCGAGTTTCTGGCTCTCACGGTCGGGAAACGACGATGCGACCCCATCCACTCTACGTTCTCGCGCTCACCGCGACCTTCGGCGCCGTGCCGGTCGGCTGCGCCTCGAGCGGAGCGTCCGGTCCGTACACCGAGAATTACGACCTTGACTTCGTTCCCCGGTACACTCCGGAGAAACCGCCCCGCTGTCCGTACGAGGAGGTCGGCATGCTCGACTACGGGGGCAGGTACGGATCTCCCAACGAGGGGGCGGACCAGGTCGAGCGGCGATGGCGACACCGCGAGCGGCGCGAGGAAGACATCCGCGCCGTGCTGAACGAAACCGGCGCCGACGCAATCTTCCGAAGCCGCGCAGGACACCTGGTGTTCCTCCGCTTCACGGACGACGACTGCCTGGAGTAGGGCTCCAACTCCACCTCCGCCCATCCGTCGTCCGGGGCCGCGAAGTAGAGGGTCCGCTGGTGTCCGCTCCGGGTGTTGAGTACTCGCAGGATGTTTCGCTGGTCGCCGAACTGCTCGTAGAGCTGTCGCGCCCGCACTTCCACGCGACTCGTCGGGACTGCGAGGTCGTAGCGCAGCTCGACCCACCAGATCCTTTCGTCGCCCTCGTCCGTCGAGAGATCTTCGCCGCTGCCGATGCTCACGGGGGGCGCACTGGACGCTCCGTCGAACCGCAGCTCGAATCGGCCGGTGAAGTAGGCGAGGAACAACGAATCGTGCCCGGGCGTCGGCTCCAGGGCCAGTGATTCGCGACCGTCGGCCGAGGCGAGCGCTCTCTCGAGGTCCTCCTTGAACATCCGCACCCGGAGAAAGGCCGCCGACTCGTCGATCGCGAGGAGTGTCGTCGACAGGTGGAGGGGATGCGGGAGGTCGGGCGCGATGCCTCCCGTCAGCGCTATGCCCCCCTCGTTGCGAAGGTTCCCGGGATTCGCCTCAAGCGGCAGATCCCCGGTCGTTTCGGACGCTGGCCTCCACCGTGGGCGCGAGGTTACCGTGGCGGGATCAGACGAAATGCGACGAACGGGAGGAGTCGGAGTGAGTTCGAACCAGCCCACGGAGACAGATCCGCATGCCGGCCAGCCGATCCTGGCCGGCGGAACATCGCCGGAAGAAGCACGCGCGGCCATCCTTCTCCTCCACGGGCGCGGCGCGTCCCCGGAGGACATCCTGCCCCTGGGCGAAGCTCTGGCCGGTGAAGCGGCGGACGAGGAAAGGATCGCCCTGCGGGCGCCGCGCGCCGCTGGAGGAGCGTGGTATCCCGAATCGTTCATGGCGCCGACGCATCGGAACGAGCCCTGGCTGTCTTCCGCGCTCGAGTTCGTCGACCGCGCGGTCGACGAGCTGTCCGAGGCCGGCGTCCCGCGGGAGCGCACGGTCCTCGCAGGCTTCTCCCAGGGCGCCTGCCTGGCGGCCGAGTACGTCGCCCGCAATCCGGCCCCCTACGGCGCCCTGCTGGCGTTCACCGGCGGCCTGATCGGTCCCCCGTTGACGGACTTCCCGCACGCGGGCGACCTGGAGGGGATGCGCGTCTATCTCAGCGCCGGCGATACCGACCCGCACGTTCCCTGGCGGCGCATGGAGGCCACCCGCGAGGTGTTCGAAAGGATGCAGGCGCGGGTCACGCTTCGCCGCTGGCCGGGGCGGCCGCATACGATCCTGCCCGAAGAGGTGGAGGAAGCGCGTGCGATCCTGTCGCGACTATGGACATTCTGACCGGCTGAAACCGATCGGCTCGCCGGTCGTCGCTTCGCCTCGCAGCCCGGGGCCGGTCTCGACGAAGCGGAGCTCACTCCACTCCCGACCGTCGGTGATCCGCACGACCAGCGAGTCCGGCGCCGCGGATTCCCAGAAACCGACGAGCGAACGGTCGCCGGTCTGAACCCGCACCGTGCCGTCGGGCTCGAGACGCAGACGGCGGAGCCGGCCGGCGAAATGCCCGTCCGGATCGAAGGCCTCCGCCTCGCCCCCAACGGCAGCCTCGAAACAACGGGATCCTTCGCCGGATGCCTCCAGGGCCTGACCCTGAAGACGAACCTCGTCCAGCCCGTCACCGGCCACCTCGGGCGCCGCGCCCTCGGAGCGCTCCCGCTCCACCGAGGCGTCTCCGTCGCGGCGCTGCTCTTCCGCGGCCGGGGCGTCGGGCGCGGCGTCGGCGAGACTTTCCGAGGCGGGCCGCTCGCTCACGGCGACCGGCGGCGCTCCGCCCTGCTCCACGAGGAGCTCATGGCCGAGCCAGCCGGCGCCCGCTGCCATCACCAGGCTCGCGGCCCAGGCCAGGCGCATGGTGGATCGCCACCAGGGAGCCCTACCGCCGTTCGGCGGACCGGAACGACCGGAAGGATCGCCGGCTTCGTCGCCGATTTCGTCGCTACCCGCGGTACGACGCGCCGCGGCCCGGGCCGCCAGCGCTTCGAATCCCGGACCCGAACGAGCGGGCGCCGCGGCCTCCCGGAGGAGCTCGCGGGCCCTGACGCGCGACTCACGCGCCTCCTCGAGTCGCTTCCGGCAGTCCGCGCACTGCTCCAGGTGACGCTCCGCCGCCGTCCACTGCAGCTGCTCGTCGGGACCGAGCGCACCATCCAGATGGGCATGCAGCAGCCCCTCAGCGATGTGCGGCATCTCGTCCCTCCGTTCGCGCTTCGTGTGCTTCGACCAGTCGCCGGCGCGCCCGCGACAGCGTCGTGCCGATCGCGCCCTGCGACAGGCCCGTCTCGGTGGCGATCTCCATGTAGCTGAGTCCCGCGTCCCAGAAGAGGAGGATCTCTCGATCCCGGTCGCTCAGCTCTTCAAGCGCCGCCCGCACGTCGGCGCGCCGGCGCTCCAGCTCGAGCTCCTCCGTGCCCGGCGGGTCCTCGACCCGGTCCTCCTCCTCGCCGCGGATGAGCTGCAGATGCTCCCGGCGACGGCCCGCGGCCCGGGCCTCGTCACGGGCCAGGTTCCCGGCCACCGTGAACAACCAACCCCGCGGACTCTCGATGTCCGCGTCGCTGGCGAGGGCGCGGACGAACGCCTCCTGCGCGAGATCGCGCGCCCGCTCCGGATCCCAGATCTTCCGGTCGAGGAATCGCACCAGGTCGTCCCACGTCGTCTCGTAGATCGCCTCCCAGTCCGGCGTCACCGCATCCCCCCGTCACCCCTCATGACGATCGAGCCGACGGATCTTGCACACACTCCCGCTTCCCTCGATCCGTGGGCGTCGACGGCGAGCAGTAAGTCGCGCGAGCCCCGAGTCAACCGTGCCCCGAGTCAACCGAGCCACGAGCGCATACCGAGCACGGCCGCCGCCCGGTGGCTCCGCTCCGCCTTCACCTCGGGGGGCAGCGTCCCGAAGGTCTCGCCGAGCTCCGGTACCACGAAGAGAGGGTCGTACCCGAAGCCGCCCTCCCCCTGCGCTTCGGTCGCGATCCGGCCGTCACAGCGACCGAAGACCACGACCTGGAAGCTGTCGTCGATGAGGGCGAGGGCGCAGCGGTAGTGCGCGGCGCGCTCGGCCTCGGGACGTCCCCGCAGCAGGCGAAGCAGATGACGGTTGTTCGCCGCGTCCCGGCCCTCCGGCCCCACCTCTTCCTCGGGAGCGAAACGGCGGGACCACACCCCCGGCGCGCCGTCGAGCGCCGCCACGCAGAGACCCGAGTCGTCGGCCAGCGTCGGAAGGCCGGACCGTTCGCGGAACCAGGCGGCCTTGGCCAGTGCGTTCGCCTCGAAGGTCTCCCAGCGCTCCACGTCGTCTTCGGCGGGATCCGGGGCGATGCCTGCGTCGTCCGGGGAGACGATCCGCACCGGCAGGTCGTCCAGGAGTCCCCGGATCTCGGCCAGCTTGTGCTCGTTCCGACTCGCCAACAGGACCTCGCGCGCACTCATCCGGTCGCGTGCGATCGGTCCGACGGGGCGCGGACCACCTGCGCCTCGGCCGTGACAGCGTCGACGGCCGGCTCGTCCACCGGGCCCGGATAGGGACCGCGGTCCACGCTCAAAGCGAGCAGCAGGATCGGCAGATAGAGGAGGGAGACGCGGAAGAGCCGGCGCGCGGAGTTGACGTCCGCGTTGAACCAGAAGCGCAGGGCTGCCACCCCGTAGACGATGCCGAGCACGAGCGCCACACCGAGGTAGATCCAGCCGGAGAGCCCGATGGCGACCGGAAACAGGCTCGCGGGCAGGAGGGCCGAAGCGTACAGGACGGAGTGGACCCGCGTCTGGTGCGCGTCCGGGTCCTCGACGCCCAGCATCTTCAGTCCGCCGCGCTGGTAGTCCTCGCGGAAGAGCCAGGCGAGGGCCAGGAAATGCGGCAGCTGCCAGAAGAACATGATGCCGAAGAGCGCCCACGCCCCGGGTCCGAGCTCCCCGCGCGCCGCCGTCCAGCCACCCATGATCGGGAGCGCTCCCGGAACGGCGCCGACCAGGGTCGACAGCGAGGACACGCGCTTGAGCGGGGTGTACACGAACACGTAGCTGACCACGGAGAGCGCGGCGAGAAGAGCGGTCAACGGATTGACCATGACGAACAGGAAGAGGACCCCGGCGAACGCGAGGAAGCCCGTGAAGATCCATCCTGCCAGCGGCGAGACCCGGCCCGCCGGGATCGGCCGCCGGCAGGTGCGCTTCATTCTCGCGTCCACGTCGTGCTCCCACACCTGGTTCAGGCCGCTCGTTCCGCCCGCGACCAGGGCGACGCCGAAGAGAGCGACGAGCATCGGCCCCGCGGTCGGTCGCCCGCCCGAGGCCAGGAAGTACCCGGCCGCGGCGGTGATCAGCACCATGAGGGTGATCCGCGGCTTCGTCAGGGCGAACAGGTCGCGCGGGTGGTTCATCGGCGGAGCACCCGCCCTCGCCCGCGACTCCTGCGCCGGATTCCGGGTCCGTGCGGCCGGGCCGGCGGCCGACGGGGCCGATGCGGTGGTGCTCATTCCGCCTCGCGGATCCTGGCCGCCAGCCGGGTCGTCGAGCGATCGTCGAGCAGCTCTACCAGCCGCACCTCTCCGCCGGCCGCGCGAACCACGTCCGCCCCGACGACTTCCCCGTCCTCGTAGTCCGCGCCCTTGACGAGGACGTCGGGCACCAGCGCCTCGATGAGCGCCGCCGGCGTGTTCTCGTCGAACAGGGTCACGGCGTCGACGCAGCGCAGGCCGGCGACCAGGCGCGCTCGATCGGCCTCGGGCTGGAAGGGGCGCGACGGTCCCTTGAGCCGGCGCGCCGAGTCGTCCGTGTTCATCCCGACGACGAGCGCGTCGCCGAAGGAACGGGCGGTCTCGAGGGAGACGAGGTGCCCGGCGTGCAAGAGGTCGAAGACGCCGTTGGTGAACACCAAACGTCCCTCACGCGGTCGGCCGAACCGGCGCAGCAGCTCGTCGCGCGAGAGCACCCGCGCGGCGGAGCCGGCCCGAACGTCCGACGCGTCGATCAATGGCGCGGAGCTTCCACCTGAACCATCTCGTCGGGCGACGGGTCAGGCTTCCGAGCGTAGAGGACCTTCAGGATCGGCGGCACGACGAAGGTCGAGAGAATCACCATGATGAGGATTGCGCTGTACGTGGCGCCCGACAGGATTCCCGCCGTGAGCCCGATCGACGCGAAGATCAGCCCGACCTCGCCTCGGGGCACCATCCCGACGCCCACGAGGAGCTTCGACGTGTCGGGGATCCGGACCGCGGCACCGGCCAGGAGCTTCCCGATGATCGCGATCACCGTCAGGATCAGCCCGACGATCAGCACGTTGAAATCGAAGTCCGCCGCCGTGGGGATGAAGAGCCCGACGTTGACCGGGGCGCCCACCGCGACGAAGAAGATCGGGGTGAAGACGTCGGCCACCGGTTCGATGCGCTCGACCACCGTATCGAACTGGTTCGTGCGCGAGAGCACGAGGCCGGCGGCGAACGCGCCGATGATCATCGCCGAGCCTGCCAGGTCAGCCAGGGCCGCGATGCCGAGCGCGAAGCAGAAGGCGGCGACGAGCAAGGAGCCCCGCACCCGCATCCGATCGACCAGGTTGAACAGCATCGGGGCGAAGCGGTTCCCGATCAGAACGGCGAGCACGAGGAAGCCGACGGCGAAGACCAGCTTCTGCGTCACGTAGCCGAAGGTGATCGCTGCGCCCCCGGCCAGCCCGGAGACGACGGCCAGGATGACGATCCCGAGCACGTCGTCGATCACCGCGGCCCCGATGATGATTCGGGCTTCGGAGGTATGCATCCGGTTCAGGTCCGACAGCACCCGCGCCGTGATTCCGACCGACGTCGCCGTGAGCGTAGCGCCCACGAAGATCGCGACGACCCAGAACTCGATGCCGGGCGGGTGCGCACCGATCGCCGGATTGAAGTAGACCAGTA
>CAZOEX010000083.1:0-9063 GCA_964578925.1 uncultured Gemmatimonadota bacterium
GGATCACGGCCGCCTCGTCCCGAACGCTGCCGAACAGGCCGCCCTGCTCCTCGTATACGCCCACGACGCGGAAGCGGTGTGCGCCGAGCCGGATCTCCTTACCGACGGCCGAACCGTCCGGGTACAGTCGTTCGACGATGGACGAGCCGATGACCACGTTGCGAAGCCCCCGGCGCTCGTCCAGGGTCGTGAGGCCTCGGCCCTCGGCGATGTCCCAGCCCTGCAGCGCGGAGTGGTCCGGCGAGCCCCCGATCAGACGAATGCGGCGATACCGCTCGTCCCCGTATCGCGCGTCGATCCCCCAGCGGTCTTCGTACCAGGAGAGGAGCCAGTAGTCGCCGGCGGCTTCGCGGACGATCTCGACGTCGGCCAGGGTCAGTTCGGGGTTGCGGGCCCTCCGCCGGCGCTCGGCGGCCGATTCCTGTCCGGTGGAGACACGGGTCCGCTGGACGACCGTGAACGTATTCACGCCGAAGAGCGACCCCGCCACGTCCTCCTGGACGTAGCGGTTCATCCCCTCGACGATCGTGATGACCGCGATGAGGAAGGTGACGCCGATCACGACCCCGAGCAGGGTGAAGGCAGACTTGAGCTTGTTGGTCCATACCTGCTGGAGCGCCAGGACGACTCCCTCGAGCGGCTTCACGCCGGTCCTCTCACTACCCCGTCGCCGTGGTCGCTCAGACCCCCACCGGGCGCTGCTCGCGGTGGGCGTCGTACGACTCGATCATGCCGTCGCGCAGCGTGATCGTCCGCTCCGCGTGCTCGGACATGTCGAGCTCGTGGGTCACCATGATGATCGTCTGTCCGCCCCGATGGAGTCCCTCGAACACGTCCATGATGTCGGCCGACGTGACGGAATCGAGGTTCCCGGTCGGCTCGTCGGCGAGCAAAATCGACGGCTCGTTCACCAGCGCGCGGGCAATCGCCACCCGCTGACGCTGTCCGCCGGAGAGCTCGTTCGGGCGATGCTCGATGCGGTCGCCGAGCCCCGTGCGCTCCAGCGCGGTGCGAGCCCGTTCGGCGCGCTCCTTCGCCGGGATGCCGGCATAGATGAGCGGCAGCTCCACGTTGTGCAACGCGCTGGCCCGCGGAAGCAGGTTGAAGGTCTGAAAGACGAAGCCGATCTCGCGGTTGCGGATGCGGGCCAGCTCGTCGTCTTCCAGATCCTGCACGGCCTGTCCGTTGAGGACGTATTCGCCCGCCGTCGGCGTGTCGAGACAGCCGATCAGGTTCATGAGCGTCGACTTGCCGGAGCCCGACGGGCCCATCACCGCGACGTATTCGTTCCGCTGGATCCTCAGATCGATCCCGCGCAGGGCGTGGATCGTCTCCGATCCCATCTGGTATTCCTTGCTGAGTCCCCGCGTCTCGATGACGACTTCGTTGCCGTTGGTCTTCATTCGCTCGTGCCTTCCTCGGTCATTGCCGCCCGCGCCTCGGCGGGCCCACCTGCGTCATCTTCCACCTCGATCGCGCTGCCGTCCGACAGCTCGCGGATCGCCTGGAACGTTCCCGCCACGATCGTCGCTCCCTCCTCGAGGCCGCTCAGGACCTCGAAATAGCTGTCCCCGGCGATGCCGACTTCCACCGGCCGGAACCGCGCGATCCCGCCGTCCACGACGAAGACGCCCTCGACGCCGTCGCGCCGGGCGCCTGCCAGGTCGGCTCCGGCCTCCGCGGCCGTGTCCGCACCTTGCGTCCGCTCGTTCGGCATTGGCTCGAATTCGTCGGGGCCGAGCAGCGTGAGGGCGATGATCGGAATCGAGAGCGCGTCCTCGCGAACGTCGGTGATGACGTCGGCCGTGGCGGAAAGGTCGGTGCGCAGCTCCACGTCCACGTCCTCGAGCGTCACACGGACCTCGAAGTCGATCGCCTGGTCGGAGGACAGCTGGTCGCGCGGAGTGAGCGAGCTGTTGCCGATCGTCGTAACCTGTCCCACGAAGGGGCGCTCGCCGAACGCGTCGATGCGAACGACCACGGAGTCGCCGACAGAGATCTGCGGCACGTCCGTCTCGTCCACTTCGATCACGGCCTCCATCACCGACAGGTCCGACACGGTCAGCAGCAGGCTGCCCGGGTTGTTCATCGTCCCGACGACGGCCGTCTCGCCGCGTTCCACGTTGAGCCGGGTCACCCGCCCCGACATCGGCGCGCGAATCACGGTTTTGGCGAGCTGGTCCTCGGCCTCGCGCACACCGGCTCGCGCCATCTCGACACCGTGCAGCGCCGACTCCAGCAGCGCGTGCTGCACTTCCATCTCCGTCTGCGCCGTTTCGAACTCGGACTCGGTCACCATCTCGGGGAGCCTGTTCTTCAGATCACGGATCCGCTCGAAGTCGCGGCGCGCTTGCTCGGCCCGGCCGCGGGCTTGCGTCGCCCTGGCTCGCGCGTCGGACAGATTGGCCTGCGCCCGTTGAAGGGCCGCGCGGAAGCGGGCGTCGTCGATCGCGAGGAGGAGCTCGCCCTCCTCGACGTCGTCACCCTCCTCCACCGTCAATTGTACGATTCGCCCCGAGACGTCTGCGCTGATGTCGACCGCGGTCTTCGGCTCGATGTGGCCGGTAGCCGAGACGCGCGCGACCAGGTCGCGACGTTCCACCGACTCGGTGCGGACCGTCACGGCGTCGTCGCCCCGGACGGTCGAGATGATGGCCCCGATCGCCACGAGCACGACGAGCGCGCCGATTCCCATGAAGAGCTTCTTCTTTCGTGACATCTCTATTCAGCAACCCGTGATTGCAGACCCCGGCGGTCGCCAGCCCGACGCCGGAACGTACGGCGTCCGCGACGATGTTGTTTCGGTTCGCCGCCCCGGGAGTCTGGTCTGGCTCGTCGCCCGCTAGAACACCCGAACAGGAGTACACGTTGGGTGGGGTGGTTCTTCAAACGTCCGCTGGAGCCGATGCAGATCAGTCCGTCGAGCGTTGCTCGTCTTCCGCGAGGCGCAGGCTGCGCCAGTCGCGGGAGGGAATCTCCGCGCGCAGGACGCGCCCATCTTCCCGGGCGACCCAGACGAGATGGGTGGTTCCGTCGATCGACAGCTCCCAGCGACTCGCCGGCACGTCCCGGTCTCCGACCCGTACGGTGGTCTCCGAGGTCTCGACCACCGCGACCGGCGCCTCACGGCCCTCCTCGGGGATCACCGCGGTGACGCCGCCGGCTCCGCCCGCGGCCAGCCGCCGGATCACGAAGTAGTAGTGCTGCGCGATCCCGGCGCCCAGGAGCACCTGGCTCGGGTTGGCGAGCAACTCGGACACCCGTTCCCCCTCCCGGTTGGACGTCGTGATGCGGATGCGAGTTCCGGTACGGGCGAAGTTCAGGCTCTGCGGATCGTCCGACGCCCTGCTCTCGTAGCGATAGCGGAGCGGAGCGAACGAGCCGTCGGTGCGGAGCATGACTTCGGCGGAGCGGAGCCACGCCCCGCTGCCCTCGAGCTGAATGCGACCCACGGCCATGTAACCGTCGCCCTGTCGTCGAATGGCGAAGGTCTCGCTGCCGACCACGCGATCTCCGATCCGAACGTCGAATCGACCTTGATCCACGAGATTGGGATCCTGGCCGAACGCCGGCGAGGCGGCGGTCGGCAGGAGGAACCCCAGTACGAGGGCAAACCGGATTCGCCACCGGCCGACAGACTGGCGCTCAGGAGTCCTGCGCCCCGAGCCGTCCGACGATGCTGTCCAGAAGATGTTCATAGAGTTGCCGTCCCTTCGCGGCGGTTGCGCCCGCTGGAAACCCCTCGGCGCCCGCGCCGTTCCGTACGAGCTCGGGCGCGAGATGCAACATGAGCGAGAGTTCGAACGTCGCGGCGCGGTCGACCGACGGATCGACGGAGCGGCTCACGTCGATCGCTCGCGTATCGATCGATCGCACGCGCACCGTCTCACCCATGACCATGGCGAGCGCCTGGATGTTCCGCGGATTGACGTTCGTCGTCAGCAGCGTGATCTCCAGGAGACCCTGCCGCTCCCACGACTGCACCAGCTCGTTGAGGACGCGGTGCAGCGTCTTCCGCTCCATCCCCGCAGTCCCCGCGTACTCCAGCTCCTGCGTGGTCGCCACGCCGTAGGGCAACAGGGGAGCGAGCAGGATTCCCGTCCGGCGGCAGACGTCCCTCGCCAGGCGACTCGTAATGCGGCTGTCGGTGCCGAGCGGCAGAAACTCGCCGTGCTGGATGCAACTCCCGACCGGCAGGAGGAGCCGGGGATCGCGCCGAAACCAGTCGGCCAGCTCGATCCAGCTCAGCTCGTCCAGTCGATCGGGGCCTGCCGACGAAGCGTCCGAACCGGCTGCCCCGCGTCCCACGTCGCTCGTCGCCACGCCGTCCAACCTACCGGAATCCGAACGCGCCGTCACCGGGCCGCCGTGCGGGGATCGTCGGGTCGGGCGGTCCGCCGGCTTCGGATACCCTCGGTCACGTAGCCGACCGCGACGCTGACCACCACGAGGGCCAGTCCGGCCCAGCCGAGGACGGTGAGATCCTGTCCGAGGAGCGCGAGAGCCAGAACCGCGCCCGCTACGGGCTCGATCGTGGCGGCGACCGATACGGGCGCGGCCTCGACACGCTTCAGGGCGCCGAAGAAGAGGACGTTGGCCGCGACGACGGTCGCCGCCGCCAGCAGGCCGATGTAGAGCCAGGCGCCCGCGCCCGGCGGGATCGCCGGCGCCTCGCCGGCCAGCGGCAGAATGACCGCCAGGAGCGCGGTGCCTCCGGCGATCTCCATCCAGAGCACCCGCATCGCGCCGTACCGCGGTACCGCCCAGCGACCGATCAGCGTCGTTCCGGCGTACGATGCGGCGGCGCAGAGGCCGCCGCCGACGCCGAGCAGCATCCCCTCCTCTTTCGAGGCGAACAGGCCTTCCACCCCCGTGCCGCCTCGCACCGTGAGGGCCGCGCCCACCATGACACCGATCGCCAGGAGGATACGGAGCGGGGTGAGGGCCTCGCCCAGCAGGAGCCGGGCGGCGACGGCGACGAGAACGGGAGCCGTGTAGAGCAGCGCGGCGGCTCCGGCCACGCCGACCCCCGCGATGGCGTACTGGTAGGCCACCTCGAAGCCGGCGACACAGGCACCGCCCAGGAGGCCGACGACGATAAGGCCACGCCGATCGACGTCGAACAGCTCGCGGCGGAAGAGCGCGGCCCACGCGACCAGTGCGCCGCCGCCGAACGCGATCCGCCAGAACCCCACGGCGGTCAGCGCGGCCCCCTCGGCGTAGAGCGCCGTACTCAACGGACCGGTCGTGCCCCAGCAGATGCCGGCGCCCAGGGCCATCGCGAATCCGACGCGACGTGCCGCGGCCGACGTGGGACGCTGGACAGCGGGTTCCGGCATGGCGATCCTCCCGGACGGAGAGCCGTGTCGAGGCGGGTTGCCCGACCTTAGGGCCGCCGCCGTGAAATCGTCAAGCCGAGGGAGGCCTTTTGAGTCGACGAGACCGCGAGAACGAACCGTCGGCGGACGAGTCTGCCGCACACGCGGACGGGCCGCGCTTCGTGCCCCTGTCGAGCTGGATCGAGCGGAAGCCGGACGAGATGCGTGAACGAGCTCGCGCCTTTTACGAGGAAGTCCGGCGTCGCCGAACGGTGCGTGAGTTCAACGACCGTCCGATTCCGGCGGAGGTGATCGAGGACTGTCTGCGAGCCGCGGGCACGGCCCCGAGCGGCGCTCACATGCAGCCCTGGCACTTCGTCGTCGTGCGCGATCCGGAGATCAAACACCGGATCCGCGTGGCGGCCGAAGCCGAGGAACGGGAATTCTACGCGAACCGCGCCCCGCCGGAATGGTTGGCCGTCCTCGAACGGTTGGGTACCGATGCGAACAAGCCTTTTCTCGAGACGGCGCCCTGCCTGATCGCGATCTTCGCCCGCAGCTATGGCGTGGACGACGAGGGAGGGCGCCGGAAGCACTACTACGTGCAGGAGTCCGTCGGGATCGCGACGGGCATGCTGATCACGGCGCTCCATAACGCCGGGCTCGTGACCCTGACCCACACGCCGAGCCCGATGGGCTTCCTCTCGTCGATTCTCGAACGGCCCGACAACGAGCGGCCGTTCCTGCTGCTGGTGGTCGGTTATCCGGCGCCCGGTGCGCGCGTGCCGGACCTGGAGCGAAAGCCGCTGGCGGAGATCGCGACCTTCTTCGAAGGGGATTGAGTCTTCTAGTCGTACCTCTCCAGCAGCGCCTGGAAGCGCGGGTGGTCGCGCAGGGGCTCGTACAGCGGGTCCACGCGCAAGAGATTCGCGGACTTCAGCGACGGAATCGACAGCAGGTACTCCAGTTCGTCGATGGCGGCCTCGTATTCTCCGACCATGACGTAGATGTCGGCCAGGGAAGCCACCCGGCGGGGTCCGTAGTACGCGTCGTCCAACGGGCGTCGGATCTCCACTTCTCGCTCTCCGTACCGCATTGCCTCCGGCGCCCGGCCCAGCCCCGCGTAGGCGTGGCCGAGCAAGGTGAGATGAAACGGAGGGGGCAGCGTGTCGGGGACGACGTAGTCCGTCCGGTCCGCGATCCGCGGTTCCAGCACGGCGCGCGCGGAGTCGTAGTACACCCGGGCCCGCTGCGGCTCCTGCATCTGGCGGCTCAGCTCCGCCCTGGCGAGATAGTACTCCGTGCTGTCCATGCCCGCGGCTTCCAGGCGGCGTGACTTCAGCACGTCCGGGTACTCGCTCGCCACAATCCGATACAGGTTCCTCTCGGCGGAATAATAGAGATATCCCGACAGGAGCGTTTCGCCCACACCCATGGGCGCGGCCTCGAGGATTTCCAGGGCCCGCTCCCGATCTCCGCGCCATGCGAGATGGAGCGCGGCTTTCGCCCGATGGTACTTCGGGATGTCGGGGGCGAGCGCAATCGCACGGTCGAAGTATGGTTCCGCCTCGGCGTAGCGACGAAGAAGGCGGTAGGTGACGCCGATGTCCCAGGCCAGGTGCGCGTCGAGGGGCGCCAGTTCCAGGGTTGTCTCGAAGGCCTCCAGCGCGTCGCGAAATGCGCCTCTGCGACGTTCGAGTTCGCCCATGATGTGGAACAGGTCGCTACTGCGGATTCCCCCGTCGCGGGCGATTTCCAGGTGCTCCAGCGCCTTCTCGTAGTCCGTGTGACCCCAGTACCAGTAATAGGCGAGTGCGAGATGCACTTCCGGTGAATCGGGATCGAGCTCGACCGCCCGGTCAATAGCCTCCTTCGCCCTCGTCATCCGGTCGGTGCCGGACAGCGGTATCGCGAGCCTCGCGTGGGCGTGGGCGAAATCGGGATCGAGCTCGATCGCCCTTTCGTACAACCCGACAGCGATCTCCAGCGCCTGCGGCTCCCGGCGATTGAAATACTGGTTCGCTCTGAGGTAGTAATCGTACGCCCCCAGGTCTCCGGTGGGCTGGCGCTCGATGCGGGCTTCTTCTTCGGGACTCAGCGAGACCTCCAGACCGTCCGCGATCCGACGCGCGATCTCCGTCTGGATGGCGAAGACATTCTCCGCCGTCAGCTCCCGCTCCCAGCTCTCCGCCCAGAGATGGTCGTCCGACTCCGCCTCGATGAGTTGGGCAGTGATTCGGACGCGGCCGCCCGCTCGCTGCAGAGCTCCTTCGACCACGTTCGACACGCCGAGCTCGTCCGCGATCTCCGGGATGCTCTGGGACGTTCCGCGATATCGCTGGACGGAAGTGCTGGAGACGACCCGCAGGTCGCCCAGCTTCGCGAGATGTTCGATGATGGCCTCGTGCATGCCGTCGACGAAGTAGCGATCGTCCGGATCGGCGCTCAAGTCGGCCAGGGGCAGTACGGCGACGGATTTGAGGTTGGAGGCCGATTCTCCCGCGCCGTTGTTCCACGCCGCCCAGCCCAGGGCCAGGGCGGCGGCGCCAACGACGAGCGCCACCAGGGCCGCTCCGGCCGCAAGCCACCCGGGGACGATGGTTTCCGACTCCTCACCGACGGTTTCGGCACCGCCGGGATCGCGCGGAACGGATGCCGGCTCGTGTGAAGCGAGCTCCGGCCGCGGCGGAGTTGGTTCAGGGTCCGCCGTTTCCATGGAATGGATCGACGTCGTCCCGCCGTCCTCGATCGCCTCCTCGGACCGAGCCGATTCTTCGCGCTCGCGGATCAGCTCGATGAGCGCTCTGGTCTCAGGCGCCGGTTCCAGGCCGTAATCTTCGTCCAGCCGCTGCCTGAACGTCTCGTAGTCGCGAACTGCGGCAGCGCGCTCCCCCGCATCTGCCAGAATCTGTATCAGCCGGCGTAGTGCCTCCTCGTCGACCGGGTCGATTGCGATCGTACGGCGAAGCCAACCGACGGCCTCCAGGACCCCGCCCCCGCTTTCGGCTCGCTCCGCGAGTTTCTCCGCGGCGCTCTTCGCCCGGCGCCGCAACCTCGAGCGCTCCCCGTCCAGCCAGCGCTCGAATCCGGGGGCGTCACTGACGTGGAAGCCGTTCAGAAAATCGCCCCGGTACAGCTCGAGCGCCTCCGCCGGTTCTCCTGCCTCCAGCGTCTCTTCGAAGGCGATCGCGTCGCAGCGCAGCCGCGCAAAATCGACCCCGACCTCCTCCCGCCCGCGGCCGACGATGCCCCCGTCGCCGATTGCCGCGCGCACTCGATGGAGTGCCTGGCTCAGCGCGTTCCGGGCTCTCGACTCGTCCAGCTCGGGCCAGAACAGGGCCAAGAGCGTGTCCCGGCGCTGCAGGCCGCGGGGACGGGCGAGCGCCAGAAAGACGAACAGGGCGAGGGGTTTCGGCTGGAGGGAGACGGACTCGGTCGCGGTCCCGTCGACACGCACGAGATCGACAGTTCCCAGGGTGCGAAGCTCGATCTCCGACATCGGGAGCCCTGACTCTGCGCTCTTACGGCCGCCGTAAGACGACGGTCAGAGAAGCGTAACGGCCCGTCTCCATATTGGCTGAAAAGATAACGGCAGGCCGGCGAGGCCGCCGATTGCCCCCCCACGCAACCATGCCGAGGAGGCAAAATGAACAGGTTCGCAAGCACGGCACTCGCGCTCGCGGTCTTCGCGCTGGGGTGCGAATCCGCCACGGAACCCGCCGACGAGACGCTCGCGCCGTCGGAG
>CAZOEX010000084.1:0-3091 GCA_964578925.1 uncultured Gemmatimonadota bacterium
GAGATACGGTGAAGACGCGGGACCACACGGGGGTCTCGACGTCCAGGTCGACCAGCTCCCCGGCCGGAGTCGTATTCATGGCGTACTCTCCTGATGTCATCCACTCCGATACGCTACGGCGTTCGGACCGGAATCGATCGGCAGTTAATTTGAAAGCGTCGGATGCGGGGGCGGCGCGGCCGCCGAACACTCTCATCGTATCATGTGGATGATAGGGACTCGGACGTGAGCCGAACACCGGAACGACGTCGAGATTCGGGAGGCATCACGGCCGAGGATTCCGAGCGTGTCGCGCGATCGCGAGAGATCATGGAGTCGTTCGCGCGGTCGAGCGGGGTCGAGCAGATCTCGCCCCGCCGGTATCTGTGGTCCGACGCCTTCGCGGTATGCAACTACCTCGGCCTGGCGGACGCGACGGGCGAGGATCGGTATCGAGAGTCGGCTCTCCGACTGATCGGCCAGGTTCACCGCGTGCTGGGGCGGCACCGGGAAGACGACCCGCGAAGCGGCTGGATCAGCGGGTTGCCGCCCGAGGAGGGGGATCTTCACCCCACCGCCGGCGGGCTTCGCATCGGAAAGCCGTTGCCCGAGCGGGCTCCCGGCGAATCCCCGGATCCGCGGGAGGAATGGGAGCGGGACGGACAGTACTACCACTACCTCACCCGCTGGATGCACGCGCTCAACCGGACGTATCGTGCTACGGACGACACCTCGTACCATCGATGGGCCGTCGAGCTCGCCGAGGCGGCACACCGGGGATTCGTGCGACACGATCGCTCGGAGCCCTACATGGTTTGGAAGATGAGCATCGATCTGACGCGCCCGCTCGTGGCCTCGATGGGAGCGCACGACCCGCTCGACGGACTCCTGACCCTGAGCGACCTGGCGGCGACGGCCTCCGACGGCACCGAATTGTTGCGGGACGAGATCGCCGAGCTCGCCGACATGTGTCGTGGACGCCGCTGGGCCACCGACGATCCGCTCGGTGCCGGGGGCCTGCTGATCGATCTCCATCGCGCCGTCCGCCTGGAGGGTCACTGGCCTTTCGGCGTGGAGGCCGGGGACTCCGAAGGCTTCCGGGGTGACGAGCTCACCGCCGCGCTGCTCTCCGACGCCGTCTCGAGCCTGGACGCGATTGCCGCAATCCGCGGCCTGGAGGGGCCGACGGAACGGCGGCTGGCGTTCCGGGAGCTCGGCCTGGCCATCGGGCTGGCGGCCCTCGAGCGGCCCGAGGTCCGGAAGCTTGCGGAGTTGCCGCCATCCGGTAGGGCCACCCCCTCCGAGCTCCTCGAGAAGCTCAGGGCGCACCTTCCGATGCGAGAGAAGATCCTGGAATTCTGGCTGGACCCGAGCCATCACCGTGCGGGCACCTGGACGGATCACCAGGACATCAACCGCGTGATGCTGGCGACCGCCCTCGCACCGGACGGGTACCTCGGTCGGTTACAATGAGGCTGTCTGGGTCTTTGACGCCCCGACACGGGAGAACCGCAATGCGACTCAGCAGCCCGGCATTCGATGACGGAAATCGTATCCCGACGACACACACGGCGGACGGAGAGAATCTTTCCGTCCCGCTGAGCTGGGCACCTCGATGGGCCACGTGATCGCGAGCGCGACGCTGACGGCGGTCTGCGAACGTTGACGGCAGGTCCGGAGAGGGCGGACCCGAACGTCGACATGCTGGCTTTCAGGTCCGTCGACGCCGCATCTTGTGCCTCCCCAGCGAGACGGACCTGAATGCAGACCCGAAACCGAAAGTGGGATATCGCCGTGGTACGACTTCACGACATCATGACGCTCGACGTTCTGACTGTAAGCCCCGAGACGACCCTGCGGGATGCCGCCGGCCTGTTCGACGACGAGTACTTCAGCGGCGCCCCGGTCGTCTCGGGCACGAAGGTCGTCGGCGTGGTCTCCGCAACGGACATCGTGAGCTTCGTCGCGTCCCAGCCCGGCGTTCCGACGGAACGGCCGGAGATGATCGAGTACGGAGAATGGCCCGAGGTCGAGCCCTGGGAACAAGGCACCGAACCGCCGGGCGCGTTCTTCGCCGAATACTGGAGCGACGCGGGCGCAGGCGTCGAGACCCGCATCGAGTCGCTGGAGGGCCCGGAGTGGAACGTGATGGAAGAGCACACGGTAGCCGAAGTCATGACCCGGACCGTGACGGCCCTCGGACGGGACGCTACGGTTCGCGAGGCGGCCGAGCTCATGCTCAAGGCCGACATCCACCGGATCCTCGTGATGGAGGACGACGAACTCGTCGGGCTCGTTACGACGACCGACCTTCTCAAAGCCGTCTCACAGCACGGCATCGCCGGCTGAAGAACCGAACTCGTCGCGGACGGCACGAAAGCGTCGCCGGCCTCCGAGCCGGCGGCGATCATGCCGAGATCAGGCCGCGCCCTTCGCTCCCGACCTGCGGCCGAGCGCCTTCAGGATGTCCTCCATGAGGCACCACTTCGTGAACGCCGACTGCAGCAGGTTCAGGCCGACGAAGGCGGTGAACAGGAGCCACCAGGGGCTGACCCAGTAGCCCAGCGCCAGGCTGGCCAGGACGAACGTCCCGGCGATCGCGCGGATCTTGTGTTCGAGGCTCATCGGAATTTCCTTTCAGGATCTCTAATCACATTGGCAGGACGTCTCCCGCTCCACCGGGAGCTGGAGGGCCCGGATCGGATGCCGCGGGTCCTGCACACCGCGACACCCGGCGACGGCCCGCAGCAGGGTGCCCGCTACCTCGTCCGGCACGAAGGTGAAGATCATCTCCGAACTGTACGGGATGCTCTCCCCGTACCAGCCCGCGACGGCTCCGGCCGGGGCGGCGCCGGTGGACACGCCCTCCATTTCCATCCGGCTGTAGACGGGCACCCCGCTGTCGGCGAGCAGCTTTTCGACGCACGCCTCGTCGTCACGCAGATACATCAGGATCACCAGCTTCATGTCGCCCCCTTCCTTTCGTCGCGCGCTCGGACCAGGAAGTAGATGCCGGGTACCACGACCAGCGTCAGCACGGTGGACGCGATCGCGCCGGAGATGAGGGAGACGGCCAGCCCCTGGAAGATCGGGTCGAAGAGGATGACGAGGG